>JAYVXX010000001.1:0-2857 GCA_043784805.1 Minisyncoccota bacterium
TGCTTCTTCCTTCTTATCCCCGTGGAGTTCTGAGGCATTTTGAATTTGAGCGACGATAACAGTGTTACCTTCGTCAATAAGTTTCTTGGCTACTGAAAAGCCAGACCCGTCATAAGAAAACCAGATATACTTGAGTTTTTTCATAAAATGTAGTATACTGTTTTTATGGATATTATTTTCATGTTTGGTGTTCTTTCGTTACTCATAGCTATTGCGTTAAAAACCAAGTAAGTTTTTAGCTTCTGCCCCCGCAGCAGTTATACCTCCTGCGATACCAAGTCGTGTGCCTGCCGCTTTCAATATGGTGCCGGTTTTTGAAGGTAAGTCTTTTTCAAGTAGCTTGAGAAAGTTTGCATACCCTTTTAGTTGCGGTAGTACGTTAAACCCAGTAGCATCTTTCAATTCTTTCAAGAGTTTTATTTTCTCTGCATTTGATGCAGGATTTTTAAGTGCTCGAGCAATAGAGGAAAGTTTTGCTTCTCCGCTTACTACATCACGCCCTATCAGGTGTCTTGTAAATTCTTCCGCTTTATCTATATTTTGTGATGCTGTTTTTAGTGCTCCTTTTATTGGTGGGTGTGCTTCACCTACTACCTCCTTTAAGCTATTTTGGATATTTCTAAGAACCGCGTTTGAATTATTCAATTCTGCTTTGTAAAATGGTGCAAGCTGTTCTTTGAGGTTGAGTATCCCGCGGGCTGAATAGTCTTTCCAATTCTTCATAGCATCAACCATACCTTTTACCTTTTGTGCTTCTTCAGGATTCATAATGCCACTATTGATAAGGTCTTCTGGCGTCTTGAAAAGAGACGCATCAGTTACTCCCCTGTATTCACCGATTCGGTGGATACTTGAAAGTATTGCGTCGTTAATTTTTTTTGCAACCTCGGAAGGGTCAACTTGTATATTTGGTATTCTGTTCTTAACTGCCTGGAGGGCTGCTTTTGACGTACTTTCAAACTTACCTATCGCCTGATTCACAAATTTAGAAACATCATTAACGGTTTTCCCTTTTGCAAATTTCTGTGCTTCTTTATCTCCTATTTGCTCAAGTGTTTTTAGTGCGTCACGTCCAAGGACTACTTTCTTACCAAAATATGCTGATGCTTTTGCTGAGTTTGCAATAATTTCGGGTAACTTTCCTGCTTTTGCAACTTCTCCAATAGGCATAAAAAACTCCGCAGCAAGCTCTAGCGCCTTTCCACCAAACTGAGCAGGATTTTTTGCCTTCAGCGCTTCAGAAACTCCCTCTCCTTGAGGACTTCCCGTATTGAGTGCGTTGTCCTCTGACGTTGTAGTAAACCCTTTACCTCCAACAGCATTAACTACACGACCGGCAGTTTGATCAGCAAATGCTTGTCCCATTGTCCCAATACCTCGCACCGTTCCAACAACCCCTTTAAGGGCTCCTATTCCTACGTCTTTAGCCGCAGTACCAATGCTCCCGGCAATTGATTGGGGTAAGGGAGTAACCTGCTGAGGAGTTTTAAAACTCGCAAGGTCAAGCGGTTTCTGTGCGCCTCCTTTAAGTTTGAATTTGTTTAGATCAAGTGGTGGCATATTAGTTTCCTATGGCTGCTTGTATTTGTTCGTCGGTATACCCCGCTGCTCGCATTGCTTTGTAGTCGTAGCCTGCACCAGACACTTTTGCTTCTATTCCACCAGTATTTGTGTTCGTGGTATCCGTTGACGATTGTTTTATAGACGCATCTCCCGAGGTCTTTTTTATCTCGTCTGAGAAACCATTAACACTGGTATCCATCTCAAACTGCATTTCTCCAAGAACTGACTTTAGATTGTTTTGACTGAGTCCGTCCCCAATCAACTTCTCTGCCTTTGCGGTTGCGGCATCTGATGAAGCGGCAACTGAGCCAGTACCACCTGACATAACTTTTGCGTACTCACTGGTGAAAGTTAGAAGCGAGTTTGAAAGAAGTATGGCAGGGGTGTTTCCTGTCTGTACTTTTCCTAACTGATACAGGTGATTTACTATCTGCACATCTCCCGTAGATGCACCGTCTATAAGTGAACTTTGTTTTTTATTGGATACAGGGTCAACATATCCGTTAACCATCATGTCAATCTGTGCTTTCGCTTTGTTTTCATAAGCTGAAATGGTGGCTCGTTGGGTAATGAGTTTACCGACGGCTGCACTGTTCGCTTTGTAGGCGGTTCGCAAGTCCATCTCTGTCATACCTAATGAAGTAGCAATGTTCGCTGCTTTAGATTTTACGGCTTTGTCATAGTCTCCTGTTGAAGGGGCTCCCCGCTTTCCTGTTATTTGGTATTTACCGGTTTGTGCAAACGTGACGGCATCTTGATATAGTGCTCCGTATGTTTGCTTTGTTCCAGGATATGTTCTGTTTTCATTGTCAGTAGTCGTTGCATCTGGAACTTTCGCAAAATCTTTGTAGCTAACTTTTCCAGAAGTAACTTCGGATGGTGAACCAGTGATGTTTCCCTTTCCAAGGGGTGTACCGCTTCCGACAATGCGTCCCTGAGTGTCAGTATTTAGCTTCACGCCGGACATGTTGACGTAGTGCTCGCCAACTTTAGTGCCGTCAGAATAGTCGTTGACCTTTTTAATACCTGAAATTGCAAGCCTCTTTTCCGCTATAGCTTGAGAGTCTTTCTGCTTCTGCTCCGCGTCCGATAGTTTGGTGATATCCAGTGCCTGCGAAAACTTGGTCTTCTGCTCTGCGTCATTGAGTTTTGTAGCAGCCAAACTTTGTGCGCTTTGCATCTTATCAACGTTGAGTCCAAAGTTAAATGCTTTTTCTTTTGTTGCTTGTGCAAATTTAGCATTGTCTATAGCCGATTTATCCGCAGCCAAGAGTGACTGGTATGTTTTACCCAA
>JAYVXX010000002.1:0-9334 GCA_043784805.1 Minisyncoccota bacterium
GAATTTCATCTTAAGAAAGACAGGCGTGCAGGTAGACCGAAGTGGAGCTGCGAGCGCGCCTGCATATACTCCGGTGACGATACGACGTATCACGGCTGCTTCAGCTGGTACGCTTGTCGCGACAACGAGTCTGATCAAAAACACGACCACAGGAGCGTCAGTCGCTGAAGTCCGTACGACGAATGTGACTGCGACTTTAGCCGGGGCGACGGATTCGAGAATTCTTGGAGGAACTTCCCCGGGAGTGGTCAACCAAAACTTCGGTGACTATGAGAGCAAGATCACTCCTGGAGATGAACTGGTATTGGCCCCCGGTGAAGGTGTCGCATTATATCAAGAACAAGCAACGGGGGACGCGAACGTGAGGTACCACTTCTTCTTGGAATGGGCCGAACAGAGTACAGCAGCAGCGCCACAATCAATCACATTCTCTGTTTCCACTTCAACTATCTATTTGGGGCAGGCATCTTCTGCGTTTGTTCGCTATGCTTCAGCCACTACCACTTCGGGTAGTGATGGTGAAGTTGAAGCGCATACCCTGTCCATTATCACTAACGCCACAAATGGCTACACCATTACGGCGAAAGGCCAAACTCTCACGGCAGCGTCATCAACTATTCTGGCAATTGGCGCTACTGCTACGACATCCCTTGTTGGAACTGAACAATTCGGCATCAGGCTCGTAGCTTCTGGTGGTTCAGGACTTGTCACTCAGCCCTATGCATCATCTACATTTGCCTATGCTGCTACCGCCACAACTTCTTCTCAAGTGGCTTCGGCCACAGTTGGAGACAATGCCACAACAACTTTTTCTGTCCGATATATGGCAAATATCGCCCCTTCAACCCTCCCTGCTGTTTATAACGCAAATGTGGTTTATATAGCTACGGCGAATTTTTAGAATTTTCTTATACCTAGGTATCTAGCTGAACTCATCGTTATCCACCAAAATCCTTGACATGTGCGTGATACCATATAGATAATCTGGGAACTAATCCACCCATTTTTATACTTATGTTCAAAAAGAACTTAATTACTTCGTTCGTCAGCTTCTTTACCATCCTTAGTATTGTCATTGGAGCGTCGATAGTCCATGTAGAGCTGGCCTACGCAGCAGCACTTACGACACTTTCTGATACGCAGTCAACACTTAAGGTCAGTACCTTATCAGACCATACTATTCAGTTTGTTACGCAGTCTGGTGTTTCCGCAGGCCAAAATATCACCGTAACCTTTCCTGTAGGATATGCAACAGGGACATTTGCACTTCTTAATTTTGACTTCGCAACGAGTACCTCAGCAGTTTGTTCTGGTTTTACAGATGCTCCACTTGCCAACTCTCCTTCAGGATTAACCTGGGGAGTAGCAGCTTCCTCCTCACTCGGCTTCACTATTACCTCAGGTACTGCAACTATCCCAGCTAACCGTTGTATTCAGATTAGAGTTGGAGGGAATGCGACGTTTGGTGGAACAGGAACCTCTACCATCACCAACCCAGCTTCACCAGGGGCTTACTCTATATCTATTTCTGGCACGTTTGGAGATACAGGTGTTATTTCTGAATATATTGTCACGGACGACACCGTTGCGCTCACCGGTACAGTTCAACAGTCTCTCACGTTCACCATCTCCACGACCACAATCTATTTTGGTACGTTAGGGGCTGGGGCAGCTAAGTTCGCTTCCTCAACAAATCCTGCAGGAGATACAGTTGAAACAATCGCCCATACGCTTGCTGTAGGGACAAATGCCCCATCGGGCTTCGCCCTCTCTGTTCGTGGTCAAACACTTACTTCACAACAAAACTCAAACAATACCATTTCAGTTATTGGGGCTTCCGCTGCTTCCTCAACTCCAGGAACGGAACAGTTTGGTATACGTGCTACTGAATCAGGAGGGGTGGGTACGGTAGTTGCTGACCCGTTCTCCTATCCCACTTCATATGGGTATAATGCAACAGCAACGACTTCAGCCACTTTTGCGACAGGGAGCGGGTCTACCCCGACATCAACCTATTCTCTTAGGTACGTTGCAAACATCGGAGCAATTACTGAAGCCGGTGTCTATGCTGCGAACTTGCTCTACGTAGCAACTGCCAATTTCTAGGTTAAAAACTAGTTGTCCTGTGTTTGTATAGAGTTATGCACAAATTATTTTCTAAGTTCCACTAAAGTAGTGCTAAAATAAGACTATCTAAGTGGTTTTAAAAAGCCCTTGAGTTTTTGTGATGTTCAAAAAAAACTTCCTATCCTTCCTCACCAGCCTTATCACGATACTTAGTATTGTATTAGGCGCGTCGCTTGTCCATGTTGAGCTCGCCTACGCTGCCGCGCTTACAACTCTCTCAGATACCCAATCATCCTTAAAAATAAGCACCCTCTCTGACCATACTATCCAGTTCGTTACCCCAACCGGTGTCGCAGCAGGTCAAAATATCACCGTAACCTTCCCTGTAGGATACGCAACAGGGACATTTGCACTTCTTAATTTTGACTTCGCCACATCTACCTCAGCTACATGTTCTGGATTTGCAGATGCTCCACTTGCTAACTCTCCTTCAGGATTAACATGGGGAGTAGCAGCTTCCTCATCTTTAGGCTTCACTATTACCTCAGGTACTGCAACTATCCCAGCTAACCGTTGTATTCAGATTAGAGTTGGAGGGAATGCGACATTTGGTGGGAATGGTACGACTACTATTACAAACCCATCGTCCGCCAACACTTACGCTATAACTATTTCGGGAACGTTTGGGGATACTGGTACAATCACTCAGAACATTATCACCGATGATACTGTCTCCGTGAGCGCTACAGTCCAACAGTCCCTCACCTTCACTATCTCCACCACCACCATCTATTTTGGTAACTTGGGCTCTGGAGCCGCAAAATTCGCGTCTTCTACTAATTCGGCGGGAGATACGATAGAAACAATAGCCCATACTATCGCCGTCTCAACAAACGCTCCCTCAGGATACACCCTTTCAATCAGGGGACAGACACTTACTTCCCAACAGAATGCTTCTAATACGATTACATATATAGGTGTATCGCCTCTACCCTCAGCTCCTGGGACTGAACAGTTTGGGACAAGGGCGACCGTATCCGGCGGGACAGGTGCTACAGTTGACGCAACATATGCTTCCACAACAGCATATGGTTATGACGCCACGGCGACTACTTCGGCCGCATTCGCAGTAGGGTCAGGAGCTACGAACGCGAACACCTACTCTCTCCGCTACATAGCTAATATCGCTGGCCTGACGGAAGCAGGAACCTACACGGCCAGTGTAGTGTATGTGACAACAGCAAATTACTGACTCTGGGTACGTCTTGTTCCTAGAGGTAATTTAGTAAAAAAGCCCTTATCCACATATTTTATTGGAATAGAGTGATAGACTATACGGCATAGGGTGTAGAAATTTTTAGCTTTATTAATACTATTTTTATATGTTCAAACAGAATTTTCTTAAATCGTTCGCGAGTTTTGTCACCATAGTCAGTATTGTCTTCGGCGCTTCTCTGGTCCACATTGAACTCGCATACGCAGCGGCTCTCACCACACTTTCTGATACACAGAGTTCAGTGAAGGCAAACACCCTCTCTGACCATACTATCCAATTTGTCACTCCAACCGGTGTCGGAGCAGGTCAAAACATTACAGTAACCTTCCCTGTAGGATACGCGACGGGGACATTCAATTTGCTCAATTTCGATTTCGCGACAAGCACTTCAGCAACTTGTTCCGGATTTGTTGATGCTCCACTTGCCAATTCGCCATCGAGCCTTATTTGGGGAGTTGCCGCTTCCTCATCGCTTGGGTTCACCATTACTTCAGGTACTGCGACCATCCCAGCTAACCGTTGTGTGCAGATCAGGGTGGGAAGTAATGCGACAACCGGTGGAGCAGGAACATCTGTCATCACTAACCCAGCTTCACCAGGAACCTATGCTATCACCATTTCGGGTACATTCGGTGATACAGGTAGTATCTCAACAGTTATTGTTACAGACGATACAGTCTCCATGACAGGGACCGTCCAACAGTCTCTCACCTTCACCATCTCCACCACCACCATCTATTTCGGTAACTTGGGCTCTGGAGCCGCAAAATTCGCATCTTCTACTAATTCGGTGGGAGATACGATAGAAACAACTGCACACACACTTGCAGTCTCAACGAATGCTCCTTCGGGCTTCGCCCTCTCTGTTCGTGGACAGACTCTCACATCACAGCAGAATGCTTCTAACACGATTACGTTTATAGGAGCTTCCCCACTACCTTCAGCTCCTGGGACTGAACAATTCGGTATACGTGCTACTGAATCAGGAGGTAGCGGAACAGCCGTCTCTGCAACGTATGCCTCTACTACAGCATATGGCTACTCAGGTACTGCCACCACATCATCTACGCTTGCAACCGGCACCGGCTCTACACCGACATCAACCTATTCTCTACGCTATCTAGCCAACATTGCGGCTATCACAGAAGCGGGAACGTACGCTGCAAACTTGGTGTATGTAGCAACAGCTAACTTCTAGGTATTATCAAGCTATCAAAATTAACTACTAGACTATGTTACTAACAAAAACCCCTAAAAAAATCCTTGCTCTTTTGGCTATGACAAGTCTATTTGTAAGTTATGGCGTTGCTTCTGCTCTCACCATCTCTCCGGCACGTGCTGAAAAGACCGGTGATCCGGGAGAAGTTGTTTCAGACTCATTCCTCGTTATTAATGAACAGGATACCGATCAGACTTTTTACACGTCAGTTGAGAACTTTGATTCCCAAGGAGAGACTGGGACACCGAATTTCACCGCTGGGAAGGAGGGTCTTCCAACATGGATTACCGTTCTAGACAAGGTAGTTCTTAAGAAAGGGGAGAGAAGGAGTATTCCGTATACCATTAATATTCCAAAAGATGCTGATGCAGGAGGGCACTTCGCGGCGATCTTCCTTTCAACCGTTCCTCCAACATTAGGTAATGGTCAAGTCTCTGTGGGAGCTAAGGTAGGTATGCTTGTTCTTCTCACTGTCACTGGTGCCACCAAAGAAGGGGGAGGATTGCTATCATTTGCTCTTAAAGATGGAGGAAAGGTTAAGGAGAGCCTTCCAATTGACTTCATGTACCGATTCAATAATACCGGCAATAACCGAGTACAACCAGAAGGAGAGATCATCATCAAGAATACTTTTGGTATGGAAGTAGCAAAAATGGATGCCAACAAGTCAACTGGAAATGTGCTTCCGAACAGTATTCGAAGATATGATGTCCACTATGGTGAGAGCGTGGCACCAACAGTTGCTGCACCATTTTTGGAGCATGTTAAGTATCAGATGAGTAACTTCGCCCTTGGCATGTACACCGCGAATCTTAGCCTCAAGTTCGGTAACTCAAGTGTTGCGAATTCTTCACTTACCTATTTCATGTTCCCATGGCAGCTCATAACTGTGATTGCGGTAGTACTTCTTGTCGTTATTATACTTCTTCTCACGATTGTTAAGCGTTATAATCGATGGATTATCAAGCAAGCACGTCAAGCTGCAAAGTAGCTCGTACGGATGTATTGAAAAGGTTACTTCTCCTTGCGAGCCTCTGTCTATGGTTTCCTATTCAAGTATTCGCACAAGCAGTAAATCCACTTTCAGGTAATATAACGGTCACGGCTAATGTCTTGCTTGGGTATCAGGCCCATCCTGACACTCCTCCCTCATACAATGGGCCAGTTGATACGAGCAACACAAGCGATGTCGCAATATTCAAAGGTATCGCTTACCCAGGCAGTGTCGTTTCATTACTTAAAAATGGTGTACTTGTCACAACTACTGTTGCTGCAAATGGAGATGGCACCTTTGAGCTACATCTTCAGAAACTCACTCCGGGAACCTACAGCTTCGGTATCAGAGCCGAAGACACCAACAGGTTAAAGTCCAAATTGCTACTCGTTACCATCTATGTTTCTTCGAGCATCATTACCATAGTTGATGGTATCTTGATTCCGCCAACTATCACCTCTGACAATGTCGAAGTAAAACAAGGGGGCGACATCCTCTTCTACGGAAGTGGGGCGCCGAATGCTGATATTCATCTTTCGCTTAACCCGGGCATCACTTCGGACACTGAAGTGATTAAGAAAACAAAAGTGAATGCTAGCGGTACATGGATGTATCGTTTGAATTCAGGTGATTTCGGGATGGGTGACTATGATGCTAAGGCACGATCAATTCTACCTATCGCCCTGTCACTCTATTCTGACATCCTTTCATTTCGTATTGGTGATACTACTCGAGTCCGCACTAAAGCTTCCTCACTCTCTGGGTTTAGAAGACGTTGCGACCTCAATGATGATGGGAGAGTCAATCTCTTAGATTTCAGTATCATGGCCTTTTGGTATAAACGGTTAGGTTTCCCTCTTCGGGTGGACTTGAATAACGATGCCCGTATCAACCTTACGGACTTGAGTATTCTTGCGTACTGTTGGACAGGATAGTTAATCATCAGCTGTACATCTTTATGAAATTATTTTTTAGAATATCACTCCTTCTCACATGCATTACCTCGGCCCTTTTGACTGCGAGTGCGGCTAAGATAACGCTACAAGCGCCAGAGCGTGCTCTTGGCAATAGACAACCCCTAGCTCTTCAGGTCTTCATCGATCCTGAAAGTGATAGTTTGAGTGGCATTTCGGGCAATCTTTCCTTTCCTTCACAACTTTTTACCATTGACTCTATCCGCACAGAAAGTAGTGCAGTATCACTCTGGATAACACAGCCAAAAGTCTCAGAAGAAAAATATCTCGACGGGCGTACGCATATCACCTTCGAAGGTATATTTCCGGGAGGGTTTGATGGCGTCCGCAGTCCTTACTACAGGGGAGCGCGGCCGGGTATACTTTTTTCAGTGATACTTGTTCCGCATGAAGAGGGACGAGGGACATTTGTCGTAGACGACATCATTCTGAATGCTTTTACGAGTGATGCTGCTCCACTGCCAGCAACCACGGTGGTAAAGGGCATTGCCGTACCGATTCTCACTGGCACAGCAGCACCGACGAGTCATTATACAAAAGAGGTGAGTAGTCCGACACTTGTCGCTTCTATCGAGCAAAGTGAATTGATCAATCATAACGCCTGGTATCTTGCCGTTCATGAGAGAGAACCAGTGAATGCAATCGATAGGATCTATGTAGCAGAGGACGAGCGGTATGACACGGCATCGATTCCGGATGAAGACTGGGGGCAGATAACTATCCCGTATGTTCTTCTCTACCAAGATAGAACGAGATATGTTCATGTTAAGGTGGTGTACTCTGATGGTACCTATGCTATCACAACGATACTACCTGTTGAAAACTCAAAAAGTATTTCGTCTCTATCGCGTATACTGATAGGTGTACTGGTGATACTCTCACTTCTCTATCTTTATGCAACACAATCTTATCCTTCATCCAGAAAAAATATATAAGCATATAGTTCGACTCCTCGCTGTTGTTGGCCTTCTCATTTCAGGATCTCATCTTGCATACGCAGCGAACCTCATTATCTCACCTTCTTCTGTCACTACAAAAGTTGGAAAAACATTTTCTGTGGACGTGATGGTGAGCAATAACATCGACGCTATCAATGCGGCTGCCATACTCCTTTCATTCCCAACGGATGCTCTCGAGGTGACATCCTTATCAAAATCCGGTTCATTCATATCACTCTGGGCAGAAGAACCACATTTTTCAAATAAAGAGGGTACGGTTTCTCTTGAGGGAGTTGCCTTAAATCCCGGCTTTGACAAGGCCACGGGGAAAGTCATCTCAATTAGTTTTAAAGCTAAACAAGCTGGAAATGTAAGTCTCACATTGAAGTCCGGTCAAGTTCTAGCCAACGATGGGAATGCAACGGATGTTTTGAAGACCCTTGGTTCAGCATTCATCTATATCAATGACGGCGCCGCACCTGAAGTAGTGAAGGAGACCACGATACCAGTAGTAACCTCCCCGACACATCCCGATTCTACGAAGTGGTACAGCAGAAAGGATGTGACATTTGAATGGAAGCTTCCATCGTCTGTGACAGCAGTGCGTACTATTTATGACGAGAAGGAAGTTAGTAAACCTTCGAAGGTATATGATCCGCCTGTAGCTAATCGCTCATTCACTGTGGATAATGATGGTGTTTACTACATGCATGTGCAGTTCAAGAATGGAAGCGGGTGGGGCGAGATAGCGACATATAAGTTCCAAGTAGATTCCCAAGCACCTGAGAGTTTGAAGGCGTCCTTCCCGGACGGAGTTGTGACTACCAACCAAACCCCAGGAGTGCTCATTCTCGCTGAGGACAAGCTATCCGGCATTGCTTCTATCAATATGAGTGTCGACAACGGGCAAGCAGTTGACTATCCAATGGATTCTTCGAACTTGTATCACTTGCCTAAGCAAAGCTCAGGTAATCATACCGTGAAGATTAATGCGATTGATAACGCAGGAAACATCAGTACGGTATCTCTTGATTACACTATACAGAGTATCTCACCACCAACTATCACTGAGTACACTAAGAAGGTAGATTTTGATACGAACTTTAAGATTGTTGGTGCGACATATCCTCAGTCTACCGTTGAAGTCACATTGATTGATACCGAGGGTATTCCATTCACAAGTAAAACGAAATCGAATGATGCTGGAGTGTTCTCACTTTTATGGGGAGAGAAGCTTCCCTCTGGTATCTACGAGATGAGAGCGCGAGTTTTTGACGGGCGTGGGTCAACAAGTGATTACACTGAGAACAGGGTGATCGTCGTGGAGAAGATGGCGCTTATCCGATTTGGAATATTCGTCATGAACTGGCTCTCAGTTCTTCTCCTTATTGTCGTCACGGTGCTTACGGTTGCGGCGACGCTCTGGTATGCATTCGTTCAGTTTGTTAGGTTTAGAAGAAAGATTAAGCGCAATCTTTCGGAAGTGGAAGACACACTGCGAGTGAATGTTGGAGCGCTCCGTAGGGACACTGAAGAGTTCCACGACATCTTGGTCAAAGCAGAAAGGAAGCGTGAACTCACCAAGGAAGAGACGGCGATATTGAAGAAATTCAAGAAGCGACTCGAGATAACCGAGAAGGAGATAGAACAGAAGTTAGACGAGATGGTAGCATAGTGAATAGACTGTAGACTTTAGCTTGTAGACTGTAGCTAAATACAAAGAACAGCCACGAAGTGGCCGTTCTTTGTATTGGTTACTTACCAAAGTACACTTTTTCTCTAAAGTCTAAAGTCTAAAGTCTAAAGTCTAAAGTCTAAAGTCTAAAGTCTAAAGTCTAAAGTCTAAAGTCTAAAGTCTAAAGTCTA
>JAYVXX010000003.1:0-9205 GCA_043784805.1 Minisyncoccota bacterium
CAGGCAAAAGCCTTGAAGTCGCACTTGAAGGCGAAATAGGGTTCATCGTTGTGTGGATGCCAGTACTCTTGCACGTATGGCTTGGGGCCATAGTCAATAAGTTTTTTGGCATCCTCTGGTTTTGCAACCTTTAGGAATGCCTCATTGGTCATCCGTTCACCGCGTAAGGGGAACATCTTGATGTCGAGGCTTGTGACGACCTCGAAGATTGTTCTATGGTCTACGATAACCGGTATATCCAGTTGTGGATGTTTTTCCATTCTTTTTCCTTCTCAAAGAGCTCCGCAAACTGTGCGGTGCAGATAATATGCGACAAGGCAGGTGTACTCTTTAATTATAGCATATTTTACATAAAAGTCAAGTACCAACTGTTGACGGAATAAGATTTTTTATGTAGTATAATTTTGGATTCAAATAATTTTTGTAAAGGAAAATAGACCATGAATAAAAGCTATGCTGACCATATACGCGCGATGATGTTGATTGGACAAAAGATCATTTTCTCAGCTTCATCTTCTTCGAAGCAAGAAACGGGCGCAGTGAACGCTAAGAGTGATCATTCTTTGGTGATGGATGTGACTATTGAGACTGCATTCATCGACTACATCCACAAGGAAAATTTGCCTTTCAGAATTTATTCGGAAGAGGCGGGAGATGTGAAGGATGTTCATCCAAATCCGGAATTCGTATTCTCCACAGATCCACTTGATGGTAGTGCTAACTACAAGTTTGGTAAGGGCAGGCTGCCATATGGATCGTTGCTGTCCATCTACAAAGGGCTGACACCAACACTTAATGATGTGGTTGCGGCAGGAGTCATTGAGTACACCATGGGTGATTTCTTTATCTTCGATGGTGAGAAGACAGTGGATGGCGACAGCAAACAGGTCATCTTGGACCACAGCTGGAAAGTACATAAGACGACCCCCGTGTACTTAGATCTTTTCTACAAGGAAGGAGTCGGTGTTTATGAGTCATTTGCGGAAGAAGTCTTCATTCGTGGTTCTGGTTCTGTGGTCGGCAATCTGGTCTATACGCTTCTCAATATTTCTGCAGTCATGGGCGGCATATCAGTGCGTGCGGAAGAAATCGGCGCGGTGTATGCACTCATCAAAGGTGCTGGAGGGGTCACGCTTGACCACTTTGGAATACCAATAGATGAAAAACTGTTCAATCAAAGCGGTTGCTATCCGTTGGTTGCGGGAAATGAAAAGATCGCCAGATTCATGATCCGGAAGATGATGCATGAAAGTGGTCTTCCTGTGGTGGTCCAGAAAAAATAATTCAGTTGCGGCGCAGATACAACGCCTCGTGCTCTATGCACGGGGTGTTATTTTTTTGGTATAAAGAGACGAAGAATACGAAGTGCTAAATAGAGAAGAAAGCTCGGTCTTACTATATTTTTTCTTCCTCCTTCATAAAAGAGTTGTGCTAGGGATTCATATCTATTCCGGAAGGAACGCTTGCGGAAGTTAAGTCCTGCTTCAGCATCATAACCGTCCGTGATGGTGCTATTGTGGTCATGATAATAAAGTTTAGTTCGAAGACCAACCTGATAGAAAAAGAACCACTCTTCTCCCTGCTTCACATACTGTGAGAAACGGATTTGGGAATGGGTGATGAGCTTCGTCTCGATACAGTGTGTTGCGTCACCTTTTCCGCGTTTAAGAATTAGGTATTGCCATGCGTAGCTATATGACCTGTCATCGCTTGGGAATTTCGTGATAGACTCACCGTTTGTGTAGGCTCTATTGGTGACGAACCATTTCTCTTCCCCATTTAAGAGAATGAGATCATGGAATGTCTGTAGCGTATCAGGAGCGAGGTAGTCATCATCATCTAAGAAGATGACCCACTTGGAATCCGCCGAAACTCTTTCAAGGGCGTAGTTACGGCTGTAGTTCACTCCGCGATTGATATTGTTCACATGGGAGTGAAGACGCGGGTCATTCAGCATAGAGAGAAACGAGTCATAGGATGTATCGGTCGGGGAGTCGTTCACGATGATCATCTCCCAGTCCGTATGGGTCTGATGAACAAGACTCTCGACTGCGCGCTTTAATTTCTCGACACGCTTGTGGGTTGGGGTAATGATGCTGAATTTCATATAATTATAGAGACTCTGGAGCAAGAGCTACACGAGGCTTACAGAGAAGGTTAGTCTGCTTTCGGCTCGATTCAAATGTTGCAACGAATTCCTCAGCCGAAACTATCTGTTTCATGTCATCTTCGATATCATAGATAGCATAGCCGAGCTCTTCCAGTAAAGAAATAATCATTTCACCGTGGTTTTGCTTCTGTTCAAAATACATTCGTCCTGAGAACTCAAGTAAGATGACTGGCTTGTGAGTAAGGAGCGCTTTGTGAGAGCCTTGTAAGACTTCATACTCATACCCTTCGACATCAATCTTCATTAAGTCTATTCGGGTAAGGGATGTGAGGTACCTGTCACCACGACGAATGTTCACTTCAATTGATTCGCCGACACCACTATCCTCTACAAGCGACGAGCCTCCAATGTTCTTCTGGTTGATGTGGAGAATCTGTGTATGTTCCTTTTCTCCAAGGGCCACATTGTGGGTAGTGATAATTGACCCGAAATGATTGTGGCGGATACTATCCCCGAGTTGGGCGTAGATGCGGGGAATCGGCTCAAACGAGTGCACGCTTCCATGCTTCCCGACAATCGCTGCAGCGAACATACTGTGCTCCCCGATATTTGCCCCGACATCCACAAAGGTCATTCCATCTTGTAATGTGTCGTCAACGATATCAAGTATGAATGGTTCGTACACGCCATAGAGATAGATATGCGCGTCGATGAAGCCATTAAGAGGGGAGATAAAAAGTGAGAAAGATTTATTTCGATGGGTGAGTGTGACCGCATGATAGGTAGTGAATTTCTTCAAGCGATTCTTGTCTACTGCTTCAACCATGCCAATGAAGGTATGCTGCCAATGCCACTCAATCCATTTGAATAGGGTAGTTGGAAGAGTCCTCTTAAGTGCGTATTTTATTTTGCTTCTGTTGATCATGCTATATTTTGAAATGCTTAGATGAATCCTAAAATCTTCTTGAGTATCTGTTTGATACCAAGCATCTCTGCTACTTTTGTCCCTATCCTGTGAACTCCCACTTTTTTGAGAAGTTTGTTTAAGGGTGATCCCCATGAATGTTCCCAGAGATGGACACCATAGACATCTGGTCCAAGGTACTGCCCATGCCAGCTCTTGATATGAGCCGCATCAAACGGATAGAACGTTTTTGGTGGGTAGACGACGATAGCATCTTTGGCATCGAATTCATCATAAATCTTGGTGAGTATTCTCGGAATAGTCATGAGTATGTTTGGATTTTCGTCATAGAATTTCTTACATGCACTGATATATGGATGGTGCGCTACTGCTGCGACCATTCCTGCACTTATCGTCCCCGGAGCTTCCTCTCCTAATACACATAGAGCATCAAGAAGTGGGCTAAGCGACTGAAGGAGATACATATCCGCATCCAGATAGACGCCTCCATGCTCCTTTAGTACGTGGAGTCTGATGTAATCAGCGACAAATGCCCATCTTTTCTCTCTATACATCTTTCTTGTGAAAGGAAAGTCATCTATCGGGAAATTGGTCTCATTCCAAAGCTTGATCTCAAAATCGGGATTGAGCCTACTCCAACTTTCAATAGAAGATAGAATTCCCTCGCTCTTTGGCCGTGGTCCGACCCAGCAGTAATGAATGATTTTTGGAATCATAAGGTATGAAGTATCTACAGTATAGCATCATGCTATAATTGACCTTATATACTAATTTGTAGCTCTTATGATAATAGTCAAAGTACAAGGAGGCTTAGGAAACCAACTGATGCAGTATAGTTTCGGCAGGGTTCTTCATCTCTTGTACAACAAAGAAGTCGCCTACGATACAACCTTTTTCAAAGCAGAAACTAAGTACACAGAACGGCCATACCATCTTGACCATTTCAATCTCGATGTGCGTATCGCAACTGATGAGGAGATACAGAAAACAAAATATCCGCTGGGTGTGCTCTCGAAAGTTCTCGACAAAGGATATCGATTCATGAACAAGTATTTCTGGAAGAGGTACTATGTTGGTTATAATCCTACACTGATTCCCATGCTTAAGAAAAAAGATTCATACTACATAGAAGGTTTTTGGCAGACCTATCACTACTACAAGGATGCCCTAGTGCCATTATCGAAAGAGATAACGCTTAAGGATACTACTCGTATAGAAAAGTTTAAGCAAGAAGTCTCTTTTGATTCCAAAGTCTCCGTGTCGCTCCATGTGAGACGTGGGGATTTCCTCAAAAAAAATGCTGGTACAAAGGCACTCAGCCAAGACTACTATAAGCAAGCCGTTCCGTTGTTTGAGAGTTTTGTGCCAAACCCAACATACTTCGTCTTCTCGGATGATATAGCGTGGGTGAAAGATGAGATGGGGTATCTTTTCCAAGATGTCGTGTATGTTTCTTCCTACGGACTTAGTGACAGGGAGGAATTCTCGCTTTTAAAAGAATGTCATCACGCAATTCTTTCGAATTCGACATTTGCATGGTTCTCAACCCTCTTGACCAATACTGATAAAAAAGTTGTTGTATTCTCCCATGAGTGGGAAAACCCTTATTTAAATATAGATAAGGAGATATGTCCTCCTACATGGCACGGAATATAATGTCGGCCTCATTCTTGGCAATATTCTTCTTGTCCAAGATATTCGGTCCAAGACACTCACTTACTAGTTCGCCGGGTGGCTCAAATCTGCTTATTTTTCGTCAATGTTGAATCAGCAGACGAATTAACAAATTCGTGTCCTGGACACACGGCTTGGCCGTAAATAGGAAGCCTCTAAAATCCTTGATTTTCCTCGAATATTACGCAAGTATGTAGGCCCTCATAAAAAGTTAGGGGAGGTATGATACACTCTTAGAATTACTTCGTAAAAAAGAAAGTTTAATTATTATTGATCTGTATGCAAAATGCTATTAAAAAAGTTGTGTGGGCCTGTCTTTTCGTTATCCCATTTATCGCGCTTCATGTCGCTGACGGGTCAGCGCTCGATGTGCTTTCTTGGGGAGGGAATAGCTCACTTTTTTTCCCGTTCATCTCTGGAAAGAACCTTCTCTTCAGAATTCTCGTTGAGATAGCGTTTGCTGGATGGGCGGTCCTCGCACTCTACAGTCCAACCTATCGTATCAATATCAGGAAATCTCCGATAATCATTGCCTACGGCTCGTTTATCATTGTGCTCCTCTTGGCTGACCTCTTCGGAGTAGATGTACAGAAGAGTATGTGGAGCAACTTCGAGCGTATGGAAGGATTCGTTGGGCATATCCACTTCTTTGCATACTTCTTCGTGCTAACGGTAATGGTGCGCACGCTCGCTGAATGGCGCAAGCTATGGAAAGTGTTCCTTGCAGCAGACGTACTCGTGCTTATCTATGCATATGGACAATTGCTCGGAGCACAGGGACTCTTTTTTGCGAACTCATTCCCTAAGGTAGCAGCATGGTTCTCGGCACGTTTCCAGATCCACATGAGTCAGAATCGATTGGATGCGACCATTGGAAACTCAGCGTATTTTGCTATCTTTTGTTTCATCAACATCTTCATCGCGGCACTTCTGTGGTCACAATCAAAGCAACCGAAGACAAAATGGTTCTATCCGGTCTTGATTGTCCTTAACACAATCGGACTCCTTTATTCAGGTACTCGAGGTACGATGATTGGTTTGGTGGTTGGTGGCTTCATCACTCTTGGTATCATGGGTCTCAAGGAGAAAGGAAAGATGCGAAAGCTGTTCGTTGGAGGCATTGTAGTTGGTACGATTCTTCTAGCAGCAGTCTTTATGTTTAAAGATAGCTCATTTGTTAAGACTTCCCCAATCCTCTCTCGTATCGCGTCTATATCGCCGAACGATGTAACAGGGGCGAGTCGTATATCAATCTGGAAGATTAGTTTTGAGGCATGGAAGGAGCGACCAATCCTCGGGTACGGACAGGATAACTTCAGCTACATCTTCGCTCGTAAGTTCTTGCCTACAAAGATGTGTGACCTCGAACCTTGGTATGACCGTTCTCACAATGTGTTCTTCGACTGGTTGGTGGCAGCCGGAGCTCTCGGGCTCATCACGTACCTCTCACTCTATGGTGTGACACTCTGGTACATGTGGAGAAAGGAGCATGGCATGCCACTTTCTGAGAAAGCAATTCTTACTGGAATGCTCGCTGGATACTTCATCCACAATCTCTTCGTATTCGATAACCTGACAAGCTATATTCTCTTCTTCGCACTTCTCGCGTATATCACCGTACGCACGAAATCAAACACCGACACTTCACATAGTAAGCCACTCTTTGACAACGAGATGATGAATCTTTTCGTGATTCCTGTTATTGGCATCGTGCTTCTTGTGACACTCTACTACATCGTTGATCGTCCGCTCACTGTCAACCGCCTCGTCATCCGTGCCATGAGTGTCAGTCAGAATTCCTCCAACCTTTCTGTTCCAGAACTTGTCAAACTACAGCAAGATTCATTCACCAATGCTATCGCAATGAATACTCTTGGAAGTATCGAAGCTCGAGAACAGTTCCTTCAAGTTGCTGTACGTATGGGCCAGACCAAACTTCCAGATGCAATGCCGGCTGCAGACAAGCAAGCGACTGTTCAAGCACTGAACAATCTTCTCATGGCTGCACGAAAAGATGTCGAAGTTTCCTATCCGGATTATAAGGACGATGTGAGAATGCTTTCAATCTATGGAATGTTCTTCAATGGAATAGGGGATAGTGCTTCTGCTGAGAAGGTTCTCACTCGTGCTGTATCACTTGCTCCTAACAAACAGTTGATTGCATTTGACCTCATCCGGGCGTACTTGGTTGAGAAGAAGTTCCCTGAAGCGTATGAGTTGAGTAAGAAGACCTACGAACTCGGCATCGCCTGCCATGACTCGCTCAAGTGGTATATGATTGGAGCGGCATACGATGGCAAGTTCACCCAAGCACGAGCCGATGCTATCTCCCGTGGACAGAATCCACAAATTGATCAGGATATTCTAGGAGGAGTATTAAGTTCTGGACAGAGTACAGTAGCAATCGGCCTTCTCCAAGAATTGAAGAAGGCTCATCCAGAAATGGCTACTCAGATTGACGATTACATCAAGCAACTGCTTCTTGCTCCAAAGAAGTAGGAGGAGTATACTCTAAAGGTGAGTGCATATTGGTGTGCTCATAAGATAAATAAATGCCTGCGCAAAACCGTTCGAAAGAGCGGTTTTACGTTTTCTGGGTAAAACTTCTTGCTGAATTATCGATTTGATTACTTTCTCAGGAATGCTACACTATTCCTTGTGGAACCCATTCGCGACTCGTTGCGGTGGGCGACCGCGCTCACATAAGGCATTTATCTTTGGAGCATGCCACGCTCACCACAATGGAGTGCGAGGCAAAAGAAAACGACATCGTAAGATGTCGTTTTCTTTTTGTATTTGTATTTTCTGTTGTCTGTCCGTCTGATGTCTGTTGTCAGCAGTCCTGCACCGACCAGCTCCCATTTGCTACCAACTTCACCTTTGGTGTCTCGTCATGTGCGAGATGTACAAGTCCAGTAGCTGCGATCATGAGGCCGTTATCGGTTGAGAGATTCCTATTCGGTATGAAAAGAGAAAAGCCTTCTTGTTCAGCTAAATGTTTGAGCGCGAACCTGATGTGTGAGTTAGCGCTCACACCACCACCAACAATGAGCGTGCGCGCGCTTGTCTCATACATCGCTTGACGCACCTTGGCTACTAGTACGTCTGTCACTGCGTTTTCAAATTCCAGTGCAATCATTCTCTTAGCCTTGTCATCAAGTGTTGGAATCTTCTTGATGCGCGTGAGTACGGCGGTCTTTAATCCACTGAATGAGAAGTTGAGGTCCCCGCTATGGAGCATCGGCCGAGGGAGGCGCAATTCTTCGTTCACGACAAGACCTTCCTTTCGTGCATGTTCAGCAAGTCTTGATATCTCTGGACCTCCTGGGTATTTCAAATCAAGCATGCGTGCTACCTTATCAAACGCTTCCCCGATAGCGTCATCTCGAGTCTTTCCAATCACTTTGTACGATCGTAGCTTGGGTACATACACAAGCTCAGTATGTCCACCTGAGATGAGGAGGGCAATTGCAGGAAAGTCTATGTCAGAGACTTCATAGACTTCACTCATAACTGAGACAAGTCCAGCAATGATATGTCCTTCCATATGGTTGATCGGATACACCGGTATATCCCAGACCATATGAAGAGCAAGAGCTGCGTTGATGCCAACCCAGAGTGCTGGCTCAAGTCCTGGGCCTTGGGTCACCGCAATAGCATCAATCAAAGGTTTCTGTACCCCTTCAAAGAGTACTGATATAGCTGTGCGCATTTCAGGCTCTCGCTCCAAGAGTGTGTCTAACTTCTTTCTCTCGCCGTTTGGAATGTGATAGGTGTTAGTACGCTCAACTAAGAGGTCTGCTTCCTGGAGGCATTCCGCAACCAACTGAGTGATTGCTTTTGAATGCTCGCGTTTGGCAAGCGCTGGAAATACACCCCCGTACTGGGCATGCAAGTCTATCTGGGAAAGTATCTTGTGCGAGAGCACTTCGAAACGGATAGACTTACCGCGTAGGCGTTTGACCACAGCGATAGCCGTTTCGTCACAGCTTGTCTCAATTGCAAGAAGTATCATAAAGGTAGGGTATAGGGACTAGATGTTAGTAAATACAAGTATACTATAAAAATCTTTATTAGAATTCAGGATATAGTTAGTTATTGCGAAATGAATCTTTATCACGTAGAGTGTGGATATGAAATTAGTGATAGTGAGCGTAGGGAAAGAACGAGAAGAGTTAAGTACTGAACTTATTCAGCATTTTGAGCTTCGTATCTTGAGGTATTGTCCAATTGAGTGGATCTTCGCTCCACACGATGTCACTTCCGTGAAAGAAGGAGATAAGATCCTTGGACTTATCAAGAAGGATGATTATGTCGTTCTCTTGGATGAGAAGGGGAGAGATATGAAGAGCGAAGTATTAGCTGAGCTCATCGAGAACAGAATGGTGGATTCAGTGAGGCGAATGGTTTTCGTGATTGGTGGGGCATATGGAGTATCAAAGGCAATTGAAGAGCGAGCGAATTATACCTGGAAGCTATCCTCGCTCGTATTCCCT
>JAYVXX010000004.1:0-2811 GCA_043784805.1 Minisyncoccota bacterium
ACGTATTCTTCTATTTTCGTAGCGAGTCCACTTCTTACGATTTGGAACAAAGGGAAATAACAGACTGTAGACCTTAGTCTGCAGACCGTAGCTTAAATACAAATACTAAATACCATGCGGTGTTTACGGTGCGCATTGTTTTTAATGGTACTCTTAGTTCATACATGAAGAAAGAAATTGTTATCTACTATGATCCTGACTGTGGCTTTTGTGAGAAGGCTTGTATATCTATCAAGAAATTTCTTTTTCTTAAAAATGCTGAGATACGTATCATCACGACTGATAAAGAGGCGTACAAGATATTTCAAGACGAGTACTCATGGGCAGTCTACGAATCAGCTACAGGAAAGTATTATAGCAAGTCAAAGGCCTGGTGGAGATTGGTACGTGCCTCACCGTTCTCAATTCTCTATCTAGTTTCTTTGATTCCTGGGGTAGGTTGGCTCGGAGATAGGGTATATGACAAGGTCGCCAATAGCCGTCCGAAAACGTGTAAAAGTTAAAGATGTTTAATTGAAAAGACCTCATTTTTTGTAGTATACATATTTAGTATGTATTGTATACTACATGTATGAAGAAAATAAGTTTAAGAAATGTTGTATGGAAAGAAGGGAAATATTATGTGGCACAATGTCTCAATGTAGATGTGTCTTCTTTTGGATCCACCAAGAAAAGTGCAGAAAATAATCTACAGGAAGCGCTCGAGCTTTATTTTGAGGGGGCTAATTCTTTTAAGAAGTTAACAAAAATAGGCACGCCTGTTATTTTTGAGACTTCTTTGTATGCCTAAACTGCCTTCGTCCAAAGGAATTATAAAGATTTTAGAAAAGAATGGTTTTGTTCTCGTTTCTCAAAAAGGAAGTCATGCAAAGTTTTATAAAGAAGAATCAAAGGCAACTGTTATAATTCCTATGAACAAAAGAGAAATTCCCGTCGGCACTTTTCTGTCAATCATTCGTCAGTCAAAGTTAGATAGAGATTTTTTTAAATAATATAAACATACTTTTATCATATGCAAGAACATTCAGCTTTTGCGCTTAGCCTTACGCACTATCTAGCATTCGGTACAATCGGAGGTGGAGTACTCATGGTATTGTGGGCATTCTATCTGGTAAAGGTGATGTATCAGAAGAGGGGAGACAACTTCACTGATTTCCTCTCGCGGAATGTTCTCCCAATGGGATTCTTCACGTCTCTCGCTGGACTTTTTCTCACTCTTTTCTATTCTGAAGTGCTTCACTATGCGGCGTGTGACCTCTGCTGGTTCCAAAGGATATTCCTGTATCCGCAGGCATTCATATTCGGCTACGCATGGTGGAGGAAAGACAGGAACATACTTCCTTACTCACTCATGCTATCTATTGTAGGATTCGCGCTTGCTGTCTATCATCACATGCTTCAGATCGGCTACAATATCTACAAGCCGTGCTCGACTGCACCATTTGCAGTGGACTGTTCTAAGCCATCCTTCATCGAGTTCGGTTTCGTGACGTTTCCTTTGATGGCTGTCGTTCTCTTCGCATTCTTGGGGCTTCTTACGACAACCGTGCTGATATTTGGAAGGTCTTCCAAGTAAGGGAAAAGCCTCCTTAAGGAGGCTTTTGTTTTTAGCTACAGTCTGCCCATAATGATACCTTTCTGTGTGCACCATGCCATGCAGTCAGCAGCAACCTCATCGATTGTCATCTCACTATTATCAATGAAGTAGGCGTCTTCTGCTAGTTTGAGCGCCCCAACCGCGTGACCCTTGTCAGTCTCGTCACGCTTCCGGAGCTCTTCGCAGAGCATCTCATATGTCTTACCTGACGCTCTCCGCTCCTCCTCCTTAAGCCTTCGTCCGGCACGAGCTTCCACACTCGCGTCCAGATATATCTTCACTTGAGCGTCAGCGAATACTGCCGTACCCATATCCCGCCCTTCAGCGACAAGTCCTGGGCCTTTGATGCGTCCTCGCTGGAACTCTCGGATAGCATAACGAAGTGGTGGGTAGAAGCTAATAGTTGCTGCGTTGTTACCAGCTTCTTGAGAAGCAAGTATTGGCCAGATGTCCTGACCATTATGTATCACTTGCTTGTCGATGAAGTCGATATGCTGACTTTCCTTAACAATAAGAGAGACAATCTGGTTGAGATTGTCTTCTGAATGATCATTGATGTCGATATTATTGATGATAGCCAGATGGGCCGAGAGTCTGTAGAGTGCGCCAGAGTTCAAGTAATTGTATCCAAGCTTCTTTGCGATGATACTGGCTATTGTGCCTTTCCCAGAGGAGGATGTCCCATCAATTGCAATAATTGGAATGGGATTAATTTCTGACATTGTTATAGAGTGTAACAGATTTTTGTGAGATATAAAGTGGATTGCTAGACAAGGGTTGTAGGTTATAGGTAGTAGGTTGTAGAGTTTAAAATACAGACGAAAAAAGGACGTAACACACTGAAATTTTAGACTTTGAATGCATTTCCCTACAACCTATAACCTAATCCCTATAACCTGCCCATAATTCCTTGACTTTGCTTTATCTTTCCTATAGAATAGCTCTACTTCTTACTGATAAACAGTAAGTGGTTATCGTAGTCATTTTGTCAGTCAAATACGAAGCTATCAGCTTCATTTTTATTTACGACGTACAGCGAGTGAAATGAAAGAGTACTCTTTTTCATTTTCGAGCCGAGGAGTAAAATTCTTTTCAGAGGAATCTGGAGTAAAAATGAAGTTGAGTGACGCTTCACATACATTACACAAATTGTGCATTTTTTTGTTTTTCTTTTGTCACACTCTATTAAATAGAGTTTGATCCTAGCTCAGGAT
>JAYVXX010000005.1:0-2786 GCA_043784805.1 Minisyncoccota bacterium
CCTACAAGACGTGGGCAAAAATGGTACCAGAAGATTTTAAATTCTCCATGAAGTTAAATAAGCTGATCACTCATACTCATCAATTGGAACTCACAGATGAAGTTACGGAAAAGATATGCTATATCCTTTCGACAACGGAAGTTCTTGGCCCAAAACTTGGAGCACTACTCATACAACTTCCACCAAGTTTCAAATATGATCTTCAAAGACTTGATACATTTCTTTCATATTTTCAGAAAGAAATAAAAAAACGAAAGAACACGCTTGATGTCGCAATTGAATTTAGGAATAGGAACTGGTTCAATGATGAAGCATACAACCTTCTTAAAAAGCATAACGTTGCAATCGTTGCAGCACAGTCATCCCGCTATCCGAACGTACGAGTCACGACTGCGGACTTCGCCTATATACGCATGCATGGACCGGAAAAGTTATTCTCATCCACGTACACACGAGAACAACTAGAAGAATGGGCAATGTACATTCGGTCACTCATGAACAAGACACAACGAATATATGTCTTCTTTAACAATGATTTTCATGGGTACGCACTTAAGAATGCTGAAGATATGATTACTATGCTCACGTAGAGCATTCCTTATCAACACCGCCTTTCATACTGAACCGAAACCTTCTGTGTCATTTTTCGCAGGGACACTCCGACTCTAATGGTCCCTGTAGTCAGAGCAGACAGGATGTAGAGCAACATGTCAAAAGCAAGCTATTGGGGTCAAGATTGATAATATAAAAAACCGCCCCAACTGAGGCGGTACTCCAACGATACGAAGGAGCTTGTAATTCTAGTTCTTGAAAGCTTGGTCGATTTTGCCAAGCATTTCTTTGGCGGAGGCAATCATCTCGAGCTTTTGACCGATGACGACCAGTTGTTCTTCCATTCTCGCCTTCTCAGCTAGCAGCTCTGGCTCTTGCGAAATGAGGAACTCCATTCGTCCGGCAGCTGTTTCTGGCAACGCTTGTGGGACTGGCTCGTTCGTCGTCGAGGCCATCATCCTACCAACCTTATACCAGCCAACTTTCGACTTGCCTTTGGCAGTTATTGGGTCGACCCATCCGGCAGCAACTAGTTGTGTGGTTGTTTTTGTAACACCACTTGCAACACGAAGTTCACCAACAGTCCTGCTGCCGACCCATCCATCTTGATGCGTGCCTGCGGCGGCGAGGAAAGATTTTGCAAATGTTTCTATCTCAGTCATTTTTGGCAATTCCTTTGTAGGTTGTGGTTGTGTGAGAAAATCAAGTAGGGCGACATTTGAAACGTCACCTTCCGCACTCTTTAGAGTTGACTCTTCGGTGATTACTTCTCCATACATAGCAATGGGACACTGTTTGTTCTGTGCAAAAAGATCCGTGCATGCCTCCAGGATGATTTTTATTTTCCCGGTGTCCAACATTATTGGGTGCACACTCTTCTTAGCTTTAATCCTATTAACCACGGTGTGATCCACAAACCGTGTGAAGACAACCAAGCCGATATTCTCCCCCAGATTCGCTGGCGAATTGTCCAGAAAGATAACACGATTAGCCGGGAGACGCCTTGTGTAAAGACTGTGATTCGAGTCTCTCCATCCCACAACCGCGATAAGCCGTCCAGTCGTTATCGTCTCACGCACCCTTTTTTTCAGAGCTTCTAATTGATGATGAGCATTGATGATGCATTCCCCTTTCTTAGTTTTGATCTACATTGTTGCATTGAAAACCTCTGTCACTACACTACCAGTTTAAGGTTACTCTGTCAATAGTTCGCTACGCCTAGATGACCTGGAGCGCAACCTAAAACGACAAATTCCTTCCAAAGGTTTATACTGCAGTGATTACCACTATGATTTCACTCCTTACAAAAAAAATCTACAAAAATTTCTCATATAGCATGTTACTTAGTGGCATTGGCCTCTTTGCTGTAGGACTCCTTGCAGGATACATGCTATGGGATAAGCCGCAAACTTTCGACGCTGCCCAAAAAAGAGCAAACGACCCGAAACTTATATTCACTAACCCGTTACTATCCTGTAGCGTTTCTGAAACCAAAGAATTTAAGGAATACAAATCTCTCGAAGCAAAAATCAATACTCTTGTAGAGAAGCTAGACCCTAACAAGGAAGATACCGCCTCTGTGTACTATAGAGACCTAACCACGGGTAGATGGTTTAGTATCAATGAGGAATTGCAATACTCTCCAGCGAGCCTACTTAAAGTACCAATAATGATTGCATACCTAAAAGAAGCAGAGAGTAACCCTGGCATCTTATCGAAAAAAATCTTTTACGATGGTCATACTCTTGTCACCAACTCTATCGAACACTATACGTCTAAAGATAGTATCAAGGCAGGCAACTCCTATACCGTCGATCAGCTCATCACTTCAATGATAGAACACTCGGACAATAGTGCTACAGTGTTACTGTTCAATGACATCGACAACAACTCGTTGATAGAAGTAATGACAGACATAGGACTTAAGCTTCCACCTGATACAGGAGTCGCTGCAAGCGCCGACGATTACATGACGGTTAAATCATATTCATACCTCTTCCGACTACTATACAATAGTACCTATCTTAACCGGAACATGTCTGAGAAAGCACTCAGACTCTTAAGCTATGCCGACTTTGATCAAGGTATAGTGAAAGGGATTCCGAAAGGTGTTAAGACAGCACAAAAGTTTGGTGAACGCACCATCTTAGACAGTGCAGGGAAAGTAGCAGGAAGAGAGCTTCATGATTGCGGCATCGTATACCCACTGAATCATCCATATCTCTTGTGTATCA
>JAYVXX010000006.1:0-9106 GCA_043784805.1 Minisyncoccota bacterium
TGGTAATTCTGCTGTCGATGTGGCAAAGTCCAACGAGAAGTTTGCCAGTCGCACTGGGTTCATCCCTAACCAGAGGATTGCGTATCAGTCTCATATCAATATGCTTCAGGACGCAGGTGAGACACCTATCAGTAAGGCGCAGTACTCCATAGAGCAATACGGAGAACGCCAACAGACCATGGCGAATCGCCAAGTAATGCGAGACGAACTCTCCAGTATCAGTCTGTCTCGTGATGCAGGTTATCTGGATCGGCGCGGCTTGAGTGGTGTGGATAATAGAGTGGATGCTGCGGCTGGTAAAGCATTACTCTATGAAACAGAAGATGTGCAAAGGCTTGCCAAGAGAGACTTCAGTAGTCGTGCCACAGACTATCGGTGGGATGAACGCAAAGAACAACTAGGACTAAGTCCTTCGGCAGACAACTGGGACGTACTCGCAGGAGAACGCTCTGCCCGTGCTGACGCCAGAACAGAAGCGTCTAATAATAAAAACTTGAGAGACCGTGTAAGTTCTGCACGACGCAGTAATACGATCAATGATCTCGGAGACGACTATGCTCCCAATGGTGGGGCAGGTATGGATGAGGAAGACATTGTTCAGGCCACTGGTGCAAGAGCAGAAGCACGTCGTAATAGAGCACGAATCTCTGCGGAACAAAAACGAGTGGCCGATGTTAAAGTAGTTAACCGAGGATTAGGTGCAAGGGGTATTCCCGAAGGTGAGTTCTTACCACCGGATGCTTCTCCCGAAGAAGTCTATGCCGCACAACAGGATATTCGGGGTATGGGTCCAGCGACTAAGGCTCCTCCGGGTTCACCGACAATGAAAGATAAGTGGGATGCTTTTCAGGGTAGCTATGGTGGCAGGTTTACACGCGGTGCGCTTTATGCGGCAGGCTCGGCAGCGGCAGAGTGGGCCAACTCAATGCAGAATGAGGCTATGACGGGACGACCAGACTTCAGGGCACAGGGTAACGCAGTTGGCTCTGCGTGGGGTGGAGTGGTAGGAGCCGCGATTGGTTCCATCTTCCCTGGATACGGAACCTTTATTGGGGCGGGTGTTGGTATGCAACTGGGTGGAACCGTGGGTTCCTTCCTGAATGTAAACGATCAAAAAGAAATGCTGACGGCCATCTCTTCTCAACCCATTGCTGCGCTGAGTTATAACTACAACGCTGCCAAGAGCGGGAACTGGGCTGGCAAAGAAGTCAGGACGGAACAGAGTATATGGGATCATAGCGGGGAAGCGTGGCAAAGAACGGTCCCTGCGGTATATGCAGGAAGTAGACGTATTGCCGACAGAGCCGCTATGAGACGAGAAGAAATTGGCAAGGAGATGGTCAGCAAAGAAGCAGGTGGTAAGTACGGATATGATACTGCCGTGTCTACTGTAGAGGGTATGGCTGCCAACTACGAGGCTGCTTATCTAGGACTACTAGATGCAGGACTTGATCCCGATGAAGAAGTGTTTGGCACCGTAGGAACTGCTACGCGCCAAACAGGAACACACAAACAGAAGAAGTGGAACCCTGATGGTACTCCTAAAGGACACTGGGAAGACAAGCCGTTTACAGATATCATGAGTCCAAGTTCCAGCACCACTATTAGTGGTATCGGGAAAACTCCTAAGTATAAAATACCCTACTCTATAGACGGTAGCCTTACCATCATGCCTGCCAGAACTGTAAAAGGAATGCGGCCCACTTTTATACAGGATGAAGAAGACGTTCCCACACTGGAGTCCGTAGCTACAGGTAAAGGGGAACTTCGTAAAAACTGGATTGCAGAAAATGCAGAGAAGTGGTTCCTCGGTAGTTCAGATGAGATCATGAAAAAGGTCTTTACTCCGATGATGTCTGCGCTGCCCAAGACGGGTGGTAACATGGTAGACATGATCACTCAGTTTGGGGGACGCGCAACGGCTCAGTTTGAACAGATCCTTACTCCCTTTGGACAGAAGCCACCGCTCGATGTCAAACAGGCTACTGAGTTTGCAGCAGGTCTACAGTCGAATGATCGTGCGATGCAGATTGCACAACTTTCTGTGCGTGACAGTGGACGCTACGCACTCAGTGCAGCACAAGCCCGAATGGATAGTATGGTCGATCCTTCTACGGGTGCAGAACTGATCCCCGGTGCTAGAAGTTCGATGGAGTACGCTAAGAGTCGTCAAGGACTTGTCTCTGCACAGAATAAAGCGTGGCAGGAAGACGACTTCGGTGGCTACAATACTGCCGCCATGAAACTCCAGAACCAGGAACGACGCTATGATGTCAACCCATACTCTCCAGGCAATAGAATGGCGATGGAACTTACGGGGTTAGGCATGGACCGTAGTAGGATCAAAGACTTGCGTGGACGAGAAGAGTCTCTGCGTTCGCGTGGCCTGCTTTCAGAACAGCAGCAGTTTGACTTTGACTCCCAGATAGAGGGACTGGAAACCAACCGACAGGAACGTATCGGACATCTTGTCGAAGGAGTGGCAAATAGACTACCCTCATTGTCTGCGGGTAGACCTTCGTTTGGGAACAGGATCGACTCTCGCCAGATGACAGCGATGCAGTTTGGCATGATTGGTTTCCCTTACCGTGGTTCCGGTGCCATGAACGATAGCCAGAGAACTGCACAGGAAACATTCCTCCACCAGTTCCTAGATCCTTCGGAGATCAACTCCAGAAGCCGAACTTTCACCCTGAACAATATGGGTGGTGCGGGTGGTAATCCCAACGTGAAACCACAGATGTCTTCTCTCGGTACTCCCGGCAGTGGACTGAACGGTGGACAAATATCCTCTCATGATATTACCACCGTCTCCTCTCCCGACGTTGTGTCTGCCATCCAGTTACTGACCAGTGCTATCCTTGCAGGTACAAAGGGTGGACTTGCAGGTAGTGATGGGCTAGGCAACTTCATTAGTAGAAGTACGCCACAGCCCAGAGGACGCTAGAACGGGTACAGTCGAGTTAAGATGGGTCAAGGTAAACGCTTAATAGTCCATGTGGTATAGTTTACCTGTGGACTATTTTGCTCCTAGAATCGCCTCGTAGAAAGTAGTTTTTAATGGCAGAGTTGTTCCCTGAAATCGGGTTAAATCTATACCAGTCGCCCTCATACTGGGGCTTAAAGGTCGCTCCCGAAGTTATCTGGGTTAGTTATGCGTCGGACCTTATTCAGCAGAGTGGTACGGGTGTTGTTGGTGCCCACTATCTTTCTGGGTTGGGTGAACTTCATGCCACTGGTATTCCCCAGTATGCAGATACCTATGTTACTGGTACGGCTGGACTTACCGGCAGAGACTTTACTGTTACTTCTTTCTCTCCACTTACTGCCGTCCAGTTTACTCTTCCAGAGATCGGTAAGTCGTGTATTTACTTTCAAAGTAACCTTGCAAGTGCAACCTTTGATGTCATTGATAATGCTGTACGCACCAGTGCAAAGTTAAACCATAACCAGATTATTATTCGTCGTGGTATCGATCCCACTAATGTCCAAAAGACCACCATAGAACTCGCTAATGGGGATACCACTAACTATCGTATTGTCATGGATATTGCCAAGGGCATTTCTCTGGACTACTACGATGGAACCCAGTGGAAAGTGGGTGTCGATAAAGTAGAAGAAATAAAGAACCTGAATCGTTATATGCGCCAGAACGCTGACGAAGTAAGACTCTCGATCATACCGGATACTTCCCGCCAGATTATGTTGGTCATGATTGGGGATGACGAGTTCTATCTTCGCCACTCTCCTGCGCCATCTTCGCTTCCCACTAAAGAGAAGTATCGCATCTATGGTAATGCGGGATGGGCACAGATTGTGGTGTATCCCTTCTCTTATAGTAATCCGATCATCGTGAACAAGAGTGGGAAGCAGATACCAGCCAACGCTAACATTAATAATGCAAAGATATTATCCAATGGTTCTGGCAGAGATCACCCTGAAGTATCCACTACCCTCTCCAATGTCTCTGTAGATGGAAACAACAAAGCCACTTATACCGCAACGATCAGCACCAGTGATCCAACGATCCCTGTCACTGGAAGTGAAATCACGTTCTACCTTCCTCCAGAATGGCAGTATGGTTCCCCCTATAGAGATCCGGGCCGTATTGGTATGGTGGGTATTGTGGAGCAAGAGAACTTTGATGAATCCACTCGACTGCTAACTAGAAGCGCACAAGTACTCTGCGATAACGTTCCCACGAATCTCTCTAGGACTTACGGAGACTTTGCCGCCCAGTTGACGATGGGGAATGGAAGTCTCAGTGCGATTACTCTCACCGGCATGACGAACGGTAAGTGGAGTTTTGAAGGATCTGCGGGTGAACGAACTGCCAGTATTACACTGGTAGACAATACCTATAAGATGCGCGTTCCTATTGCACAGGAAATAAACTTTGATGGGTGGGCATTACCAGATGCGATCCATACCACTCTTTCACTGGGAGAAATAAGTCCACTCTATCGACAGAATATTCCAGTCTATAAAGGTGTTGGTAGAGTTCATGCGTGGGAGAACTGTCCCTACTACACACTACCACAGGGTACTGGAAACAATCCCAAAATGAACTTCCTTCCAGATGCCAGGGCCATTGACATACTAATGGAACTGGCACAAGATGGGAGACCAGATCCTCTTACTGGAAAGGTGTCTCCTTACTATACTGGCACCGATGTATATGGGCAGTGGTTCTTCCTGCCTTACGATCCGTTCCTTCTCCCAGTAAGTGCGTACTATACGGATAATTCCAATGGTGGAAGCCAGACGATACAGCATATTTCTATTGTCAACGACATTGGAAACATACGAACCAGTCTGGATTTCCAAGGACAAGATCCGTACACAGGAGAACTGCTTTTCCAGCATACGGATCTAGGAAACAACCGCTATATACTGGGACAGAACTTTCCGTGGTTCGCAAGAGAAAGTAGGTGGGCGTCAGAGGCTTACTTAAACTCCATTTCCCAGTCGTCTTCCGTACTCGGATCTATTCCCACTGACACAGTAATAATCACAACTCCATACGACCCCACCATCCACTGTGCCGCCGTCGTTGGTATTAGTGAAGCCGACACACTAAAGGGTTCTGGCCTCTATGTCGTGATCCACAAGTCAGCCAGTGTCGTCGTAGGTGCGGAGTCTCAGTGTTCTATGACCTTAACATGTCGCGGAATAGCCAGCCTTGGCGTATATTAGTAGATAGAAAGTATTTTGTGGTAAGGGTCATCATAGAAGTTATCTAGTTCTGGCCCTTCATCTACAATATAGTTTCCATCGTATACTCTCCAGTCTAACTTCTCATCATCCAGTTCCATTAGATGATTCAGTAGTTCTCTTCCTGTCATTAGTCGTCATCCTTATCCGTTTGATAGATAATACTTGTCACCATATCATCACCACCCATGCAGAAGTGGACGATACTTCGATACTCTGCTCTCTTTGCAGTGGCTATGAATTGTTGACGCAGAGTATCCGCCGTATTACTGGTGTCCCATCCTTCCTTCGATCCATCAGGTGTCATGATCCACGTTTCGTTGTTTGCGTTGCTAATCTCTTTGAGTGGGCCAGTGATAAGACTACCGAAGTCTTGAATATACTCACCGCGATCCACTTTATAGTTCTGTTGCAGGCTTTTCAAGTCTTCCGTGATCTCTTCATAATTGTCTGAGTACACCGATAGTAAAACCACGACGTACTCGTTATAGATATATCCCATTCTCTTCTCCTAAAGGTTAATACACATTGTCTACACAGCTTGGATTATTGTCGCCATCCGATCTTGTTACGATCATGGACGCGGCGGGCGGATTCCTTAAATATAGTGTCCCACATCATGGTCAAGGTCTTACTTCCGAAGCTGCTGCCAACACAGAAGCATACCAGGCATTACTTATGCAGACACTCATCATGGGTGATGGTGGCGCTGTTCCTGGTATCGGAAACTCTGGTTTCCAGTCTGCCGTCAAACAGATCCTCGATGGAACCTTTGTCTCCTCTCGATGGGAAGCATACGCCGGAACCAACCTGCGCCAAGTATTTGGTATGGTTTCCTCCAACCTGACACAGAATGTACCCAAGTACCTGAGTGCCACTAATGTACTCACGTCTTGGTCAATGGGTTCTCAACCACTGGACGCATGGCTTGTCAGGCATAATGCGAACAACTCTCTTACTCCAGCCACTCCTACGGGCACACCGACACTGACGCCCACTACAGGTGGTTCTTTACCCGGTAATGCTGCGGCAGCCGCATGCCCCAGTATGGTATATACATTTGTAGGGGTGAGTGACCAGTACGAGTCACAGCCCTCTGCACCTTCTATACAGGTGGCATTGACAGGAGTGAACAATGCTTATACGATTGGCGGTCTGGCCACTATTCCGGCGGGTGTTACTAAGATCCGCCTGTATCGTTCTCTTTACGGTGGAGCAAGTCCTTACTATTATGACCGCGATGTTGCAGTATCTGTGGGTGCGGCTCCAACGACGCTAAAGTTTACGGCTCCTGATATTAACCTGAACCAGGGCATTCAGCCCCCTATCTGGAACCAGTGCCTTGCTCTTATGGAAGATGCGCTGGCATACTCCACCAGCAATATGTCACAGGGCGATACGATCCAGAAACCCTACACCATTAGCGCGAATGGATTATTGACGGCTTCTAACGTGGTACTGGGAAGTGTGAATGGCGTTCTCGGTTATAACAACCCGATTTCCAGTGGAAGGTTCTACGAGTGGGCATCTACTGTTGTTACACTAACCTCTGTGAATACTACCAGTGATACTACACAAGGGCTGCAAGGATTCACAGGCGCGACTCAGTTACAAGCAAGAACTTCGGCCACTCTCGACGCCAATGCCACGATCTCTGCTATTAACTACACGTACACCACCGCTGCGAGTCCTAACACGCCTCTTACCTCTTCGGTTCCTGGCCCATTCACGTTGAACCTTGCCGCAGGAAGTACCGTGGCAGTTACCGTTCCTTCGAATAGGATAGTAAAAACGATCACTGGGGTTACTGTTGCTGGTTCCACTACAGGCACCTTCGTTATCGAGGGCGTTGCGCCGAGGGTTATCTAATGCCTATTACACCACTGAGTCAAATCTTCACTCTTAATGGATCTCTGAATCCACAGAAGGTTCAAATTGTTGGTACTATCCCTACATACCAAAAAGACCCCTCTGTTGCAGTGGCCTTGCCGATGGTATTCCCTAATGGAATTGTTATGTCAGATCCCACTTTTATGACGGTTGCACAAAAGCCATCGTTGGCAGGTGGTATACTTCCAGATATTGCAACCTTCATTGGCGTTCCTCCTGGGAGTGATCCCAATAACTACTTCCACAACCATTCTACAATGACTGCCGTGTGGAGTATTACATTTACTGTTACTGGATATGTAGCAGGATCTGGCATTGGTGTGTCGGTAGGGTTCTTTAGTGGGTATAATGGTGTTAACCAGGCGTTAGACCAATTCGGATCTTCTTCTAACCCCACTCCTATAGGTAGTACCGCATCATTCCCATTAACTGGTAATGGAACATTCACACTAACGGCGGACTATTTTGGGGGTAGCCCACATAACATAGATAACTTTTTCACTAGGGCTGGTGAGATCCCTCTATACGCCAATATATTTGCAGATACAACGGGAACGCTAACATCTATAACAGTCACAGACGTTCACCTAGACTGTGTATTTAATGGATCGGTATCTGTTCCAACTGGTGGTTTTACTACAAACGGTTCCGCGCTTGCTGCTGATGCCTACAATGGCGTGCTGGCAATGATATGGTCCTCTGGTAGTGATACGAGGCTGGCTAGGCATCTTTCCCCTTCACAGAACATAGGAATCGGCACTTCTGGGTGGGAAACCTCGCAGGTACTTACAGCTACTACTAATACACAGGTAAGTATTCTATTCCCCAGTAGCGACATAGTTGTTATCCAGTATGGAGGAATAAGACAACAGAACACATCTGCTGGAGCGTCCGGATTGTGGACAACACTGACTGGATCATCCTTTGCTTATGGCGGAAGTGTAGGAAGAAGTAGTCATAGGACAGGATTCTTCTTCACTCTTACTGGTAGCTATGATTCGGGTCAAGTGGGAACCTCTGGTTTAGTGTCGTTCTTACAAGACGTGGGAACGATGGGTAATAGCTTTCTGGGTGCTAATAACATAGACGTGAACTGTGTTGGGCAACGCGCTGGAGGTGTATGGCTTGATGATAAGTGGTTTTCACTGAATACAGTCTATGACGGAGGAACTTCTACAGAAAGAACTGCCTCTGTGACCAGTGCAAACGGAAGGTCGTTTACTAATAGAACTTATATAGCGGTAATTGTAGATCGTATCTGTTCTCTCATAAAGACTTGTGGTGATAAGTCCTTAGTGGGGCTTACGTGGAATACTATTAGTAAACAGTGCAAGGCGGTAAGGAGTTACGACAGTGGTGTTACTTGGGAGCAAGATACTTCCTATATATCAGTGATACCTGCTCTTGATATTCCACCCACACTGGTTGCCATGCAGGATGGGGTGTATGCTGTATGGCAAGTGGCTGATGTTCCTAACTTCGCTTACTCAGGAGACGCCGGGAAAACCTGGACTTAGAATTATTGTCCATACTAAGAATTCACCTGATACTACCAGATCCTTGTAGGCAGCAAACATTGGAACGATACCTTGTTTATCACACCAGAAACTAGCGTATTCACCCCGCGTATTACAATACCACTCCGTCTCTCCATACTGAAAGATCCCCACACATTCAAGTGATCGGGGATCTTTTTTGTATCCATGAGAGAGAAGCCATACTTCCACTTCTTCTCGTGTTGTCATTAGTCGTGATCGTATTCTGTAGTCTCGTATCCCTCTTTAGTGAAGGTTACTTCGACGTGGTTTCCGAAGATCTCTTTATAGTCGTCTTCATCCAGTATACTAAGGATCTTAGCGACATAATCATACAACGGAGATAGTGGACCTGTCTTTTCCCCAGTGGATTTTTCGTTCTCCCACTCGTAATTCCACCTATCGTTGCCATTGATATGCGGCTCGCCTGTATTGGCAGAGAACACACACTCGTCGCCATCGTTGAA
>JAYVXX010000007.1:0-9102 GCA_043784805.1 Minisyncoccota bacterium
TGGTGGTGGAACAGTTCTTGATTACGGAGGAGGAGATAACGCAAGTACAACCTGTAACGCTACGATTGACTGTGTCTTTGATGTAACTGGTCAGCAATAAGCACGATGTTGTTAGTAGTGAATGTGGTTTGACGAAAAAGAACCTATGGAGCTTCCATAGGTTCTTTTTGTGCACAGGTAGGGGCATCTTTCCTATCGTGATAATCCCGGCCCAGTGTTATTATAAAGGGGTACCATGAGCGTGATAATCCCCAGAGTTCCTTCAGTCAAAGCTTTTACCCTAGTAGAGCTTATAATTAGTCTCTCTATTATGGCAATGATTTTAGGAATGTCCTTTTCTCAAGGTCCTCAAACAATGATGAGGCTAAGTCTTGCTGATAATGTTTCTTCAATTGAGCTTATGATTAGAGAATCTCAACTACAAGGAAGTTCTGTTAATTCGGTTAGTGGTGTCTACGGTGGAGCCGGGGTCTATTTCAACAGGGCTACATCCACCTCCGTGGTCAAGTTTAGAGATAGGGTTATTTTTGCACCTAATGTCACGCGCCCGCTTGGTATTGGGGATGGGCTCTATGAATACACACCCATTGATGAACTCTCTCTTCTAAAAATCATTGACCATAACCATAAAATTTCTCAACTGTGTGTGGAATCCACAGGCGCGGCCAACTTCACATGCAACGCTGATCAAACAAATTCCATACCCACAATCAGAACCCTCACCGTTTCCTTCTTGCGACCGTCTCAAGAGCCAAATATCTTTATCAATGACTCCACGAGTACAAGATATGATGTTGCATGCATACAGATAGACGCACTTTTAGCGCCTCAGCAAGGGTACTCGCGTTCGATTCTTGTGTACCGTTCCGGAATGATACTTAAAAAAGTTGCCGCATGTAGTACACTATGAAATATAATTTGAAATCTTATTTTTTAAAAAATAAAGTACGAGCCTTTACGCTTGTTGAACTTATTGTAGTCATAGGGCTTTTCTCATCAATTGCAACAGTCACTCTTGGAACACTTTTTAACGCGCAAGCGATCAATGTTCGCCTACAACAAACACAATCAGTGCTTGATAACTTTAATCTCTCTATTCAAACAGTCGCGCGCGATATTCGTTTCGGGTCTGATTTCTACGGTACTAGTACTATACCATCAGCAGAGGTCCCTACTCCGACAAAACGAAGAAGTTGTGCGACGGGATGCTCTGTCCTAGTGCTCAAGCCATCAGATGCTTCGAGTACTCTTGATAGGGTTGTGTATTCTGTGACTAATGGCATCTTATATAAGACAACATATTTTGTCGGAGATCCCAAAAAAGTGCTTCAGATGACAACAGATGAGATAACAATTGATAATATGACCTTTTATGTTAAAGGAGCTCAAAGTGTGAGCGGGACTAATGATGACGGAAATGCTACTGATTATGAGCAGCCACTGATTACACTGCTTATTTCCGGACATTCGAATCAAGCACAAGGTGTCAACCGAGCTCCAGTCACTATCAGTATAGAAACCAATATCTCAGCACGAGAACTTGATATCAAATAACTATGAACTATTTTTTGAAAAAAATAATAATGCCCGCACGTACACGTAGTACCCCGGCTTTCACACTCCTGGAAACATTGGCTTCAGTTACTATTCTCGTGTTTGTGGTAATTGGACCACTCTCTACTATTCTTAATTCATCCGCCTATGCGCGTCAATCAAAAGATGTCATGGTTGCATCCTATTTGGCTGACGAAGCAACTGAGCTCCTACAAAATCAATACGATTCAATCTACATCTACTGTAAGAATAATCCAGCAGACGTGATGTGTACCCCTGGAACCACTCCAACAGGGCAAACAGAATCAAATGGTCAACTCTCTTGGAAACTTTTTAAAGCGAGGTTTGCAGGCGTTGATTCATCCCATGTTTCCTGTATGTATCCTTCAACATGTGCGTACGATTATACTGATATGACAGCTGCCGTCACTCAAACACCGGAGAGATATTCAACATACGGTACAGATTGTCCATATCTTGTTTCGGTAAAAACTACTACACCCGTTCCTGGTGCCTCAAATGGTGCTACCACAGATGTATATACCTATGCTTGCGCTGGTCAGCCAACACATACTGTGGGGACAGTCGGTGCTACAAGGTTCACACGGTCTGTTTCTATGGAATCCGTTCCTACGTTCGATGCTACGTATAACGACGATATACGTATCATCACTCAGGTTCAGTTCAAAGGATTAAATGGGCTCACAAAGTCGGTCAAGGTTATTAGATTTTTCCACGCACGACCATAATTAAGCATATGAAACACACTTCGCACACAACAATTACTACCGAAGATATGAGAAAAGGTTTTATCCTCCCTTTCACTATGTTTATTGCAGTTATCGTGCTTTTTATTACGGTAGGAGCTATGACACTTCTTTCTAAGCAATTGTACTTTTCGAGACTCTACAAACAGAGTCAGGCGGCGTACTATGCTGCAGATGATGCTGTGACGTGTGCAACTACCATAGATGATACCTATCTTGCTTCCGACGGTCTAGGAATATTTTCGGGCAGTAGTACCTATAACACGTCAAATAGCGGTCATGACTATTCCCAGGATGTTCTTGATACGTACAATACGCAACATGGGACATCGATAGCCTTTACTGGCAACAATGCTATTAAATGTGCACAGTCTCTCATTTTTGACCCTAGTTCCGCAACTTCAAATTTCCGTATTGTAGGTACGTATACGTACTACCCTCCCGACGTCTCAATTGGTCCTGAAATAGGCCTCACATCATCCTACAACATGCAGATGGATTTAGGTGATGGGACATTCCGTTGTGCAAAAGTTACTATCAATAAAACACAGTCATTCCGCCAGATTATCTCTCAAGGATACGCCGAATGTGGCAATCCAAATGGTGCCGTTGAACGTGCGGTTGTCAACACTGTTATTGTAGAATAGCACTAGTAAAATAGCCTTTATTTACAATGCTTTTATGGTATACTTCTCTGTATGGATAAAGCTTCATCTTTAAGAAGAATAGAGGAATTGCGAACACTCCTTGAGCATCATCGTGTGCTCTATCATGTGCATGATGCTCCGACAATTGGAGATGAGGTTTACGACAGTCTCATGAAAGAGCTCAGTCTGCTGGAAGAGAAGTTTCCAGAAGCAGACTCACCACTCTCTCCAACCAAACGAGTAGGAGGTCACATACTTCCAAAATTTGAAAAAGTAACTCATACTATTAAACAATGGAGTTTTGACAACGTATTTAGTTTTACGGAACTCGTTGCTTGGGAAGAGAGAAATATAACACTTTTGAAAAAGAGCAGCATAGAAGTGACCCCTACCTATGTGACTGAGATGAAAATAGATGGCCTCAAGGTTGTGCTCACGTATGAAGATGGCCAACTTATCCGTGCTGCTACTCGAGGGGACGGAACAATCGGAGAGGATATTACGGAGAATATCAAAACAGTACGTTCTATACCACTCTCCCTTCCTGAGAAAAAGTCTATAACCGTCATCGGGGAGGCATGGATGAAAAAGAAGGATTTGGTACGCATCAATCTTCTTCGCGCCAAAGAAGGTCTACCACTCTATGCTAATACGAGAAATGTGAGCGCTGGCACCTTGCGACAACTTGACCCAAAAGTTGTTGCAACCCGTAACATCCAGATATTTGCTTATGATATTGAGGGTGGTGAGTACCAAACTCAAGAGCAAGAACTAAAAACATTAAGTTCGTATGGATTTTTGGTGAATATGGACAGAAAGGTCTGCAAGAATTTGAAAGATGTTCAGAAATTTTACGATAGTTGGGTTTCTAAGAAAGATAAGCAGGATTATGGTATTGATGGCTTAGTTATTAAGATCAATGAACGTGCGCTGTGGGACGCGCTTGGCTATACTGCAAAGAGTCCACGAGGTGGCATTGCCTATAAATTTCCAGCTCAAGAAGTTGCAACGAAGTTGCTTGCTATCACATGCCAAGTCGGACGCACCGGGGCTGTGACACCGGTCGCTGAACTTTCTCCTATTTTGCTTGCGGGTTCAACAGTGAAGCGTGCCACCCTTCACAATGAGGATGAGATCAAGCGACTCGATGTTCGAGTTGGAGATACTGTGTCTCTTAGAAAGGCAGGGGATGTGATTCCAGAAATCTTTGGTGTATTTAAAGAGCTACGACCAAAGAATGCAAAAGCTTTCATCATGCCAACGACATGTCCAGAATGTGGGAGTTCTCTCGTGAAGGAATCTCTTGGGAAGACCAAATCCGCTGCTTGGTACTGCAAGAATAGAGAGTGCCCGGCAAAGCATCTTGAAGGGCTTATTCATTTTGTTTCCAAGAAGGGCATGAACATGGAAGGCTTGGGCGACAAGATTATTGAGGAATTCCGAGAGCTAGGTCTTGTGAGTGACTACGCATCGATATTTGATTTGAAGAAGGAAGATATTGAAGGATTAGAAGGATTTGGAGAAAAAAGTGCGGATAATATCATCGCTTCCATCACTGCTGCGCGTAATGCTCCACTTCATAGGTTCATATATTCTTTAGGTATCCGTCATGTGGGGGAGCAGACTGCCAAGGATATTGCGAAGCATTTTCATACGTTTGAAAGACTCGTGAATGCTACAGAGGAAGAGCTATCACATGTGGAAGGTGTGGGGGAGAAGGTTGCGAAAGAATTGATCGCATACTTTACCAGCCCGATGAATAAGAAACTTCTGAATTGTATCCTTTCGCATGTGACTATTTTAGAAGAGAAAGTTGTACAAGATGGCAAGCTCTTCAATAAGACGTTTGTCATTACTGGTACACTTCCTCACCTTTCACGTGATGAGGCAAAGAAGTTGATAGAAGACAATGGTGGAAAAGTTGGGAGTAGCATCTCAAGTCGTACGAATTATCTCTTGGCTGGAGAAAATGCCGGGAGTAAGTACAAGGACGCCATACAATTTGAGGTAGCTATCATCTCCGAGGAGGAATTTAAAAACATGTTATAATCATACCTATGTCATTTACAGCACTCGAACTTGATAATCTCTCAAAGTTGGCGCGCATTGATATTACGGAGGAAGAGAAGCCAAAGATGCTTCTAGATATGCAAGCAATTTTGGGCTATATTTCAGAAATTAATGAAGTACAAGGTGAGCTTGTACGTGGAGAAGAAGATGTATATAACATTGTGCGTGAGGACTTTGTCACGCGAGAAACTGGCTCTAATACTGAAGCCATTTTAGCTGAAGCTCCGAGTGTGAAGGATGGGTATGTTAAGGTGGAACAAGTTTTAAAATAGACGTCAGACGGTGCGACAACAGACAACAGAAATACATACATGCAAAAAACACTTATACAATTACATGAAGAGATACAAAATGGAACGCTTACTATAGAAGGGCTTGTCGATTCATGCAAGAAAACTATATCTCTAAAAGATCCTGAGATTCATGCGTTACTTGGGATGTATTCTGATTCGCTTGTTGCTTCACAAATAACAAAAGCAAAAGAAATGTTTGCAAACGGTACTGCTACTGTACTCACCGGCATCCCAATTGTGATTAAGGATAATATTCTTGTCAAAGGTGAGACAGCAACAGGTGGATCAAAGATTCTTGAAAACTATACAGCGACATATGATGCGACTGCTATCAAAAAACTCAAGGAAGCTGGGGCAATCCTTCTTGGGAGAGCTAACATGGATGAATTCGCAATGGGCGGGTCGACTGAAAACTCGGCATATGGGCTCACCAAGAATCCATGTGACACAACTAGAGTAGCAGGAGGTTCTTCAGGTGGTTCAGCAGCTGTTGTAGCCTATGGTGGTGTACCGATATCGCTTGGCTCTGATACTGGTGGTTCTATCCGTCAACCTGCATCATTTTGTGGAATTGTTGGGTTGAAGACTACCTACGGAAGAGTATCGCGATATGGGCTTATGGCCATGGGATCATCCTTGGATCAGATTGGACCATTTGGCTCTACTGTGGAAGACGTGGAATGTGTTTACAATATAATTGCCGGACATGATCCATTAGATAGTACTTCGTTACAAGACATCAGACAGTCAGACAGTCAGACAACAGAAATACGAAAAATAATTGGCATACCACAGTCATTTATATCCAAAGATGGAGTTGACGCTGAGGTGTTGGCCAATTTTAATGCATCAATAGAAAAGTTGAAGAATGCTGGGTATACAATTAAGGATATTACCATTCCAAACCTGGAGAAAGCACTCTCGGTCTACTATGTAATCATGTTCGCTGAAGTATCAAGTAACCTCGCTCGCTATGATGGTATCCGCTACGGATTATCGCATCCAGGGGAGACAAGTATTCGAAGCTATTTCGAGTCTCGTACTGCAGGGTTTGGTCCGGAGGTGCGCCGTCGTATTCTTCTTGGTACGTATGTTCTTTCTTCTGGCTACTACGATGCGTACTATAACAAAGCCAATCTCGTCCGCAGTATGTTAAAAAAAGAATTTGCGCGAGCGTTCGAAGGAATTGATGTCATCGCGACCCCAACTTCCCCAGTTCCAGCTTTTGCAATTGGTGAGAAGTCTCATGATCCACTTTCCATGTATCTCGCAGATATCTTTACCGTCCCAGTGAACATCGTTGGAGTGCCTGCTATTTCTATTCCATCCGGGAAGACCACATCAGGTCTTCCTCTTGGTATTCAGTTCATAGCGCCCCATACTCGGGAAGACATACTATTCACTATCGGTAAGGATTTTGAAAGGCTATACTAGAGATAGATTATAGAGATTAGATTTTAGACTTTAGATAGTTTCTATTTTGTGTCGTGTTAGTGTGATTTGTATTCGTCTAACATCTAAAATCTAATCTCTAAAATCTGTCCACATGTATTCTATCAATCTTGATTTCATTTTCAACCGAGTCTACGATGTCCTTCTTTGGATTAAGTACACATGGCTCTTTACTATTCTTCGAAAAGATCAAGGGGCATATCTTGAGGAATATTCTTGGCGCGAGTGGGATGGTCTGCGAGACAGAGGCTGGTTTGACTCGTATTTAGCTCAAAAGAATGCTACCGTTCCAGCCGCAGATATTCATCTGTCACTCTGGCAAAGAATGCTTGAATCCTTAGGAGTTAAGTTACGAGATAGCGATGGAGACGGTATACCGGACGTGTCTGACCCTAGTCCTTTTGATAAGAGTAATCTTACTATCTCACAATTGAAGGAAAGGTATCAGCAGGATTATTCATTTGGGGACCATGTTCGTGATGTCTTTGGTATTGGACCGAAAGATACAGATAAAGATGGCGTCCCAGATAGTTATGAGTTAGCTCACGGTATGGATCCGAATAATCCTGACTCGGATAGAGATGGAGTACTTGATGGCCAAGAATTAGTTCAAGGCACTAATCCACTGAATCCAGATACCGACGGTGACCTTGTGCTTGATGGACGAGATGAGGCACCTCTTGATCCTCATGTTTCATCAATCGGCCCAGATAGCGATGGCGATGGAGTAAGCGACCGAATGGAGAAAATATTAGGCACCAATCCTTTGAAGAAGGACACTGACGGTGACTCTATTACGGATAATATGGACACCTATCCGCTTGATCCACAAAATGTTGGCCAGATTGCACCACTGGACCTGGCAAAAGCCAGTGAGAGTCTCCACTTTTCAATACAGAATCCTATTCTTTCATTTTTTACTGACGCACTTTCAATTCTTACCTTCATTATTCTTCTTGTCTTCGTCTATGCTGTGGGCCGATGGGTTGTAGGCTTCTTGGAGGGGATGAATCATTATGAGCATCACTTTATCCACGACGATCATAAGAAGCATGGCCATGGCGGAGGGCATGTAATCAAGGATACAGTGAGCATCCAGGAAGAAATGCCAGCAGGAATACGTAACCTTCCTATTTATGAGAATGCGCCGGTGGCACCACCGGAGTACAAGGAGTTCCTTGATCATCCGAAGTTTGCAGTTATCCAAGGGTATATGAGTAGTCAAAGTGAAGCATTGTGGAGAATCGGTATTTTGGAGGCTGATAACGTCCTCTTAGAAGTGCTTACCGAAAAGGGGTATCAGGGTGATGGTGTTGGTGAGAAATTAAAAAATGTCAGCTTCAAGACTATTGATCTCGCGTGGGACGCTCACAAGATACGTAACCGTATCGCACATGAAGGGTCTAACTTCCAGCTTACGGAGAGGGAAGCCAAGAGAGCGTTTGTGCTTTTTGAGTCGGTGTTTAGGGATTTGAAGGTGATACGGTAGGTAGTAGCCACTAGGGTATAGCCATTAGGGGATTTCTTTAATACCAATGGTATTTGTGTTTCCTAAACCCTAATCACTGGTGGCTAATGCCTATCTTTTGTTGCGGGGACAGGAATCGGTCACAAAACTCCTCGCTTTGCTCGAAGTAGTTTTGCGACCCCTATTCGATCCCTGTCGCAAGTGGCGCAGGCCACTTGCTTCTGATGCAAGAGAATAGTAAAAGGAGTACTGGTTACAGCACTCCTTTTACTATTCTTGTTGCGGGGACAGGAATCGCGATTACGCTTTCGGTCACAAAGCTGCCTCGTCGCAAGCTCCTCGAAGGATCTTCGCGACCCCTATTCGATTCCTGTCGAACATGACGTAGGTTATGTTCTTCCGATACAACAAGAATAATAAAATGGCCACTGACTACAGCGACCCTTTTACTATTCTTGTTGCGGGGACAGGAATCGAACCTGTGTCCCGAGGTTATGAGCCTCGTGAGTTACCTCTACTCTACCCCGCTATCTTTCTAAATGTTTTTAGAGTTAAATTATAGTACCACGATTATGTATTTTTTACAATGCTTTGTGTCAGATGAGATTGAAAATTTCTACTATCTGTAGTAGTATTGTTGTACTTGTCGGGGTAGCTCAGTTGGTAGTAGCGCAGGACTCATAAGCCTGAGGTCGTGGGTCCGATCCCCACCCCCGACACATAAATAATAAAATGAGCACTGTAATCGGTGCTCATTTTATTCGCGAACAATACCCTGTGGCGTCAGCCCAGGGATGAAGCGAGTTCTGCATCTAATTCGCCTCGTTATGCTACGATACAGGCATGCCTGC
>JAYVXX010000008.1:0-2764 GCA_043784805.1 Minisyncoccota bacterium
TGTACCCAAGTACTTGTACCATTTGCACTTCGTTCAAGCAGGAAGCCTAGTTCGTCTGAAGAGTTATCTGTCCAGGTGATTCCGACACTGCTTGAGTTGAAAACACCGGCAGTAATGGCAGAAGGAGCTGGAAGTGAAGACACAATAGAAATAACTGCTACATTTGAGTATGCGGAAAACCCAATACTATTGTATGCACGCACTCTATAGTAGTATGTCCCAGCAGTAGTGTTAGTTTCTATAAAGTACGATGCTGTCGTAGTCCCATAGAAGCTGAAGTTTATTCCATCAGTACTTTTTTCAACTGCAAAGCCATCTTCGTTATTGGAATTGTCATTCCAATAGACAAGTGGAGTATTGGAGGCCGTTGACGCACCCATGCCACTTGGAGCTGCTGGAAGAGTCAAAACAGGAAGAAGAGTTATGCTAGCCACATTGGAGTAGAGAGAATACCCTGCCGCACTATATGCTCGTACACGGTAGTAGTAAGTACCTGGTGTGAGATTATTATCAGCATAGAGAACAGTATTAGCAAGAAGTGTTGCTAATGTAGTGAAGGTTGTCCCATTAGAACTTTTTTCGAGAACAAAACTGGTTTCATCTGATGAATTGTCCTTCCAAGTAACCACAACTCCCGTTGCGCTCGTAGAAGCAAAAGCTGCCAGATTACTTGGAGATACTGGAAGGGTAACTGTAGTTGAGGCAGTATTTGAGTACCCAGAATATGCATTAGTGCTATATGCTCGTACTCTATAGTAGTAGGTGCCTGCAGTCTGGGTACTAATACTGTAGCGTGAAGTATCGGCAGCTACGTACGTAAGAGCACTAAAGGTTGTACCATTTGTACTTCTCTCAATTACAAAGCCTCTTTCGTTAGATGAATTATCTGACCACTCAAGTGTCACAAGTGTGTTGGAAGAATTTTGTGATGCTGTCAAATTAGACGGCGCAATAGGAATGATAAGCGGTGGGTTATATGCTACAACAGCAGCAAGCCTGCTGAGACGCGCACCACCTCCACCAGCGCCAATTCCACCAGCTGTTAGAACTGCACCTATTTCAATTTGTGTTGATGAACTTTTGACAACTGAAGGAACTGCAATGTACGCATACGAATATGGAGAAGGTGTCGTCGTGCCACTTAGTAAATACGTACCTGCCCATGCGCTGTCTACTCCGTTAATACGATCAAACATTGCAATAGAACTTCGCGTCGTAGTTGCAACATTTTGTAATGCACACGGTGCTATATAGACCGCAGTAATTATTGATCCGTCTGGAATACTCGATAAAGGTATTGTATAAGAATCTCGAGCTCTCGTGGTGTTGGTAGTGACATAATCAACATTGCCATTACACGGAGTTTCATCCACCAACGTATAATTGGGAGCACTTTCTGATGGTGACCACTCTGTATACGTCCCTGGCCCCGTTGGCGATATCCAAGCGGTGGTATAGGCGCTCGCCGTTGCTAATGTCCCCAAAAGAGCTAATCCCAGTAATAGTTTCTTCATACGGTATATTTTAAAATCCTGCTAATGGCACAAAGTATATTCCTTTTTAAGGAAAAAGAAACTTGACAGAACTCCGTATATGGGAAATGTGTAGTAGCAAAAAACCACCATTATTAGAGGTGGTTTTTAGAAATTCACGAAAATATTTAGAACTAAGGAATGATCGCACTCGTAGTTGTTGAATACGCTGAATACCCGACAACATTATATGCGCGAACTTTATAGTAATACGTACCAGATGTCAGACCTCCATCCACATACACCGAACTAAACTTTGAAGACGTCGCAAGAAAAGTAAAATTTGTACCATCAGTACTCCTATCAATAGAAAAACCATCTTGATCACTTCCAGAAAATTGCCATGAAAGTGCAATACTATTTGAGGAAGTTGCAACAGCGACGACGTTAGTAGGTGTCGGAGGAGTTGTGATATAGGTAACTACTGTTGCAATACGACTAAGACGAGCACCGGTTGTCCCTGACACGCGGACAGCACCAATTTCAAGTGTAGTTGATGCATTTTTGGTCACAGAAAGCCCGGTATAGTTTGTAGCGGAGAGACCAACTGGAGTCTTGCCAGATAGTGCATATGCTGCGCCATCTGCACTATCGACACCATTTAATCTATAAAAAACGGACATATTCGCAGTCCCACTGGTGGCATCTTTGGAAGCACAAGGTGTGATTGAAATTCCTGTAATACTAGCTCCGTTTGGCACACTCGCTAAAGAAACTGAATACGAATCACGATTACCAGCGCCCGTTGTTGAGACATAGTCAGTTGTTCCATTACAAGATGACTCATCCACCAATGTGTAGTGAGTAGTTCCCGTTGATGGTGTCCATGCTGAATAGTTACCAGCTCCTGTTGGAACAATCGATGCTGTTGTCGAGGCGAATGCAATCGCAGTTAATCCTACTAGCAATGTTAATCCTAAAATATTTTTCTTCATCTCTTTAGTATGTTTAATTTAATAACATGCTAAGTATACCTTTTCTGGGAAGCTGGCGCGGATAGTATCCACAACTCTTATGTTTTTTAATGCCTCATTGTAACTACCCCTACCTCTGCTATTGAAGATTGAAGGGGTTGGTGTTTTATGCTAGAATCTAAAGACCAATTTGTTATTAAGCGAAGAAATATGCTGGAATAGTTGGTAGGTGGTAAACACAATAATATGCTGGGATAGCTCAGTTGGTAGAGCATTTGCCTGAAGAGCAAAGGGTCCCCAGTTCGAGCCTGGGTCCCA
>JAYVXX010000009.1:0-2762 GCA_043784805.1 Minisyncoccota bacterium
GGCGAATTGGATGCAGGTCAAAGAGCTACGCTCTTTGACTAGAGCAATGCAAAGCATTGCGTCTAATACCCTGTGGCGTCAGCCCAGGGTTCTTTATTTCTGGTTTCATACATATTGATTTGCTTCTCAAGACGACATCAAAGATGTCCTCTTGAGTGGCAACGAAATATTTATTGAGACGAAACTATTTAAACCTTTCAGGATATTGCTTAACAATTGCCCCGGCGACTGTATCTGCTAGCACAGTACCAATTTGTACATCAGTAGCATGCTGTTCCATGTAAGAAGCATCATAGTTACCGGCAAAATGCTTATCAATTGTACTACGAAGAAGTCTGACGTGCTCTGTCACTATCTGGTGTACAGCATCATACGGTAAGTTTGGATTAGCTTGTGATAGGAATGTCGAGACTCTATTGACATAGCTTGCTAAATCACTCACTGCTTGATCCTTTTTTACTTGATCGTTAGCTTTTACAGCGAGAGTATAATTAACAAAGTATGTAATATGGCTCCTCCAGATTTCAAGGAACTGAGTTTCTGCGGCTGATCCGTATACTGAGCCGATTGACTTACCTACCTCAACAGAGTTTTTATCTAAGGCTGCGTAGGAGGCATTAAAGTCCGCTGCTCCATCAAACCCTTTTCGTAAGGCTATTGACGCTAAGTTGGCGTGCTCACGGTTAATAGAATTTAAGAGCACTCGCAAACCTGCAGCTTTAGTATCTGTAGTAGGAGTCATCATTGTCTGATCTCCTGAGATTTCAGAGTTCACTTTATCTCGAGTACTAGTATCGAACATTCCATCTCCTTGTATACCTACCGAAGATTGGTATGAACTAAGGGCATTCCTTGTTAACGAACCAAAATATCCATACGTGGCATGAGAAGGAAGATTAAAAAAACCTTTATTTGCAAGAAAGATTTGTAATGCTGCCACATCTTGTCCACGAGAACCATAGCTCATAGTGCTATTCCCTATGAAGCTTGAAGCGTACGAAATACTCGTAGATGCAATCACTCCTAGAAGTGAGGCAACTGTAGCGTTTCTTAATGTAGTGTTAGTCATAATTGTAACTTTTATTTTAGTAATTGCACAACGAGTGTTGTTTATAGTATAGACGGAAATGATACGTGGAATCTTACATCACGAATCATTCTTTACTAAGCTTTACGGCACAACACACGTGTGTTGTGACCAACCTTGATACAGATATATCATGAAGACATTAACCAAATAAGGTGTTCTCTTTCTTACTTTTTCACAACACTAAATGTGAAGAGATAGTCTGTCGATCTGATTATGATCTTTGAATTCTTGACTGGCTTGACGTCGGTGAGTGTGATTTCTTCCGTGCCAACTGTAACGGGTGTTCCAAGAACAAAAACTTGCGTAGTAGTGCGTGAGCCAGATTGAACTGTCGTACTTACTCGCACTGTCCCCGCTTGAATACATTCCACATCCACCGGGCAGCGGCTATCTTCAAGAACACGTAGTGGGGTAATCATCTTTCCCTGTACGTCTACTTTTTGATTCAAGCGAACCCCTACACTTACGGAGTTCTTCTGTGTACTCGTGGCTGCCGAAACAGGTAGAGGGCAAACAAATTGACAGTTTGGCCCCGTACGACCAACGTATGATCCATCAGGACATCGCATCGCGTCCATAGTACATACAATACTGCTTGTTCCATCATTATTAGTTCCAGATGTCCTGTTCATCACAAAAGAAAACAGTGCATAGACCGCAAGAACTGCGATGATACCAAGTATGATATTTTTAGTCTGTTTCATACCTAATCGGGGTACTTCAACCGGTTAGCCGATACTGTAATGTCTCACATCGACCGCCCCATTTCTAGCGAAGATATCTTCAGTACTTGCGGGGGTACCTCGAGCAATGACCAAGACATCCCCTCTGCGGACGTGATCCTCATAGAGCTGTACATCTTGCTTGTCGACTCCCAAATTAGTAAGTCCTCCGATCAAACCTCCAGCCGCTGCACCAGTAGCCGCTCCTGCTACAGCAGTTGCCGCCGTCGTACCGATGCCAAGCGCAGCAGCAAGTGGACCTGCCACCAAAACCGTGCCAAAACCAGGCAAGACCATGTTGGCTACGACAAGTCCTGCAATACCTCCGATAATTGCTCCAGTAGTCACTCCAGTAGCGACACCACTGCCGACCTTATCACCCGTCTGTCCATCTTTCACATTGCCATCAGAATTGATATAGACATATGAAAGGTCGGTCTCACTGACGCCGAATTGACGAAGTTCGTTTAATGCACTTTCTGCTCCTGCATGAGTAGTAAATACTCCGATTGTTGTTGTCATATAATTGTATGTAATTATTATTAAAGTAAATTTTCTATACATAAATATAGAACGTATATATACTGACGGTGCGAAGTGACATTTACTTACAGAAAATCCGTATCTTAAGGACAAAAGTTCCTGCAAATACCTTCGAAATATCAATTTAAAACTAACAATTTGCAGCACAAAGTCATACAGTTTCCCTTTGTCAAAAGTTCTGCTTAAAAACCCAATAAAATAAGGACTTTTAGGACTTTACCGGAATCCTTAGAAATACAGCCAAATAGACGAGTTATTCCTTTTAATCCCTTGTGGTTAAAGGCTATACTCTATAGTGATGTCCGCTAAAAAAGTTTTGATGTTTGGATGGGAATACCCTCCACACCATAGCGGTGGCTTAGGCGTTGCCTGTAGAGGTATGGCGCATGCTCTTGTCGACAATGATG
>JAYVXX010000010.1:0-9033 GCA_043784805.1 Minisyncoccota bacterium
CAGTCTTTTGTTATTAAGGACTTTGTCTATATTCATATGGATATACATAATTAGTATGTATACAGTATATGCAATTTATTATTGTGGGGCAAGTCTAATACATCAGGAAAGTTTTTTATCCTATTGTTCTTATCGATTTCAATCCCTTCTTTTTTGTAGAGTGCGAGGCGCTTGGCAGCATATTCATCGCTTACCCAAATCATACCATTGGCGTAGACGATGCGGTGAAATGGAATTAGAAGTCCCTGCTCACGATGGGCTTTGGCAAGAATCCCTGTGATTGACTGGGATGCCATAAGGCCCGCGCCACAAGCGCGAGCAAGCCTGCCGTACGTCGTCACCCTCCCATTAGGAATACTCATTGCAGCCTCAATGACTCTCTGGCTAAATGTTTTCATATAAAAAGTATAGCACTGTGGTTTGGAGGATTTTTTTTGGCAGAGTCCATGGCCAAAAAAATCCTCACATTTTTGATTATCTAAAATCTAACATCTAATCTCTAATATCTAGTAAGATACTGTAAATGAAATATCTTTCATAGGCAGATCCATATCAGTGCCCGTAAGCGCGTCAGTGATAGTGAAGGTTCCACTGTATGTTATGAATCCCGACTGATACGTCTCAACTTCTGCAATGTCCGCATAGAGATCAAAAACTTTTGATTGGTTCTCATAGAGCGTCTGAGTGCCGAGAGAGAACGTTGGGCCACCATACGATGTCCCGTCCATGGAATCTTTGAGGACGAAAGGTCCGATTTTGCTTGCCAGTACTGAGCTCGATGTGGCGGCTTTGCCGGTAATAGTGAGAGACTTCAATTTTATCGGCGTGCCGGCACTGATAGCGATAGACCCTAACTTCACATTCTTAGTGTTCGGAGTGACCGTACTGTCAGAGTGTGTTGAGATTGAAGATGTTGTAACCCCTTTAAAGCTGAAGTAACCTGGGTTACTTGTGCCACTTTCGCTACTAATAGTGAAGCTATAATCCCCGAGAGGAATCTTGTCCTGACAGCCATTACCACAAGGGAAAGTCTGATTAGTGCTTGAGGATGAAAGAGGTAGAGTGGTCCCATTATCTGTCGAAGCAAATGTTCCGAGAACGTACTTTCTACCAGTATAGTTAGAGAGGAGCTCCACAGTGTTTGTAGCAGTAAAATTCTTGCCATATAACATGAGCGGGTCTTTTGTCACCGTATCTCTGATGATTATTGATCTACTACTTGATGCATATACGGGAATACCATACAGGACAGTTGAAATGTGCCTAAAGTCTTTACAATAGCCATTGAAGTTACAAGTTACTTTTACGATTGCTCCGTCCTCTGGAGCCTTGGCAGCTAAAGTTATTTGGTTAGTATCACTACGAGTAATCGTGTATCCTGTGAGCGCAGACGTTGTTGCGATACTTGGGTCACGTGGAATCCACATCATATATGTAGGAGCAAGGTACGTGATGTCGACAAGGTCTTTGCACGGTGAGTCAGGCGTCACAAGTACGGCGACTTCCGTTGCTGTCGCGGTCGGGACAATATATGGAGGCACGACACAAAGCTCAATCGGTGTATCTGTTATAGCAACCGGATGGACGCCTCGTGAATCAGCGAAGCGAGCATACATATTCTTAAGAAGCTTTTCCAGGTCGGCCCTTCTCTGTGTATTACGAAGGCCGCTTGGCGTATTGATAACTGGCACTGCGGGCTTGATAACTGGCTCTACTCTGGTAGTTACGACATCCCCGGTGTTCACTCCAGTCTGCGTAGACTGACTACTTGAGCTTTCTCCACATGACTCTTTCTTAATCGCAGCCCGCGTTCCCGGACCAACGGAGCCAACTGGCGAAAGCCCAATACTTTTTTGATAGGCTTTAACAGCTGCTAAAGTTCCGGCCCCAAAATAGCCATTTGGCTTAGCCTTCAAATATCCAATTTCATAGAGGAAATTCTGTAGCGATCTTACGTTTGATGACTCATGCCCACGCGCAACAATACTTTTTAGGTCCACACATGTTGAAGCGGAGGCATAGGATAGGCTTAATATGCCAAGAATAAAAATGACTAGTTTTTTCATACTAGGCAGTATACCAACTTTAAGTACTGTTCTTGTGTTGATAAAAGTAGCTCCGACTATCACTAGGCTTTCTTTGTTTCCTCTCCAACTGATTTCTTATACTCAAAAATGACTTCCTTGCTCGATTCGGCTATTATTTCATCCATATTCGGGACGTGCTCCTCGAAAAAAAGGTCCAGTTGGTCCTGCTTATCTTCACCGTCAGCTGCTTGAAGTATCTTTTCGAAACTGATGACATTCTTATCGTCTAAACTGTCCGTAACTTTACCTAATGCAACTTCCATGATGATGCTCCCGATGCCGGTTATTATCTCATCTGCCTCGTCGTTTGGGAGATCAGTGAGGTCGAGTTCCTGTATGATAGTGTGGCGTAATTGTGGGTCCATAAAATATTAGCTTAATTCAAGTGCACGTTTAAGTAATGGAACCTTCTCTCCTGCTACGTTGATCGTGATCTCCTTTGCGATCTTGGCGAGCTTCATGACATCGATCTTGTCCCCAAGCGCGAGAAGGTTCGCTTTTCCACTTGTTATGCCGATTTCCCTCAACTGTTCAGGGTTGAGATTGTTTACAACATTCGCAAGGAGATTCTGTTTGCCTTGCCACGACAGTTTTGCCACATCTTCAGGAGCGAACATTTCATAGATACCATCATGAAGGAGCACTTTAGTAAGCGTGTCCCCTGATCTCACGATCACTTCATGTATACCTACGAAATTCGTATGTGGTGCAACCTGGCTGATAACTGAACCTGCACTAGGTGCAGTTGAGGGTACTTGGACATCAATACTTGGGGTTGGTGCCTGGGAGATAATATCAGACGCTGCTGGAAGTGGAGCACTCGCTACAGGAGCAGGTGCGTTTGATGGCACTACATCTGGTATAACGTTTGGTGTGACAGCCGGCACTGTATCGGTACGCAGGAACTCAGGTAACCCATGGAGCGCATATTCTGCCCATGTGCCTGCCAGGAACATACTGATCGCAGTTCCGGCATTGATCCACTTTAACTTGGCTTCTTGTTTTTTTGTTAGCTCTTGCCCAAGTGGCGCTTTCTTAAGTGCTCGAGCCCGCATAACTCTTTCCATGGAGCGACCTGCAAGATAGGAACCTGTTCCTCTCAGTGCGACCCCTCCAAACCACGCTCCAAAAGCGAGCGCAGTCGATCCTGTTGCAGTTGCAACAATACCAGCGCCGATAAGTGCTCCAGAAATCGCAAGTTTACCCTTAAGCGGAAGCTTATCATATTTCTCCAACATATTTGGGATCATTGTTTTTATCTTTTCTCTTGCATTCTTCGCTTTCTCCTTGATTTCTAGAGGCACAAATCTTGCATCGCCGGCATTCTGTGGACTGATTTGCTTAGAAAGTGGGATAGTCTCCTCCATATCATCCTCGAAAAGCCTTTCATGAGTTAGGTCAATATCCAGCGGCTTCTCTACTGCGGAATTATTTTTTGTCGTTTCAAGAAAAAACTCCTCAGTATCTTCTGGATTCTTTGTATGGTACATTCCATCAACAAAATCCGTTACCGACCCTGGGATACTTGCCCTATCATGAGCAAGCGCCATATCCAGCTCTTTAGCTTCGGCAATTTTTCTCGTGTGCATCTCCTCAGGCGTAAGAGTACGACGCTTACCATCTCCGAAAACATCAATATCTGCTTCATTAATAACAATACCCTCGGCCATCTTAGATGGGTCGCCTTGGTATTGACCAGCCTGTGAAGCTGGTATAGTCACCCCTATCCTTCCAAGTGTCCTCAAATTAGTACGAGCATCTGTCAGCCATTTTCTAAATCGCCCGATTTTCTTTTCTGGAGATCTCGATGCTTCTTCTAAGACCTTGCCGATTGGAGGTTCATTTGAGTTCTTCTCACTTGGACTACCCTCATTACTTGCTGGATGATCGACAACTCCTTGTGCTTCTTGGCCCTGCACCTTCTCCATATTCTCCAAATTTTCCCATGTGTTAAGGTTATCGATATCAATAGTTTTAGGCGTTGGGATGTCCTCCGTGTTATTTTTATTGGATACAAAATTTGGATTAATTCCATGTGGCGGCACACTATCCGTTCCGTCATGTGCTATACCTTGGGCCTCTCTTTCTGCTTCGTGTATTTCTCGTAGCACTGCTCTCATTCGTTCCTCCTCTTCTTTTTCTTCATTTGTACGTTCTGCAGTATTAGATGGCCCTTCATCATTACTTGGAAGTTCACCAAGTGGTGCGGCAACTGTCTGCGGACCTTCTTCCGACACCTCGCTCCTTCTCGTATTGATAAAACCAATTACAGTATTTTGATCTAGTTCTGGTACACCTCCTATTCTTCTATCCATTATATCTCCCGTCTTTATGGGTTGTAATTGCATAGCAGCGGCTGATGCTGCGGCAGATGCTTTGTCAGCGGCAATTTCGGCTTCAGCCCTTCTCATTCTTAGGAACGCAAGTTTCTTGCGGTGGGCTATCACGTCTTCACCAAACTCCATCCGTACTGGTTGGTCCGTTATTTTGGAGTTCGCTTCTAGGGAATATTGTTCACTTGATGATGTAGCCCTTTTAGGACTTTGAAGATCAGCAATTCTTGGAGAAGGTGCAAGTTTACGGAGTACTCGTTTCAACCAGCCTGTTTTTTTATTTTCATTTTTTAGTTTATCCATTTCCTGTTCCGAAAATTCAGTTTTTCGAACTGAAGAAAGGTCTCGGTTTACTCCAACTACTTGTGACTGATTGGATTCAAGTTGGGTTTGGAATGGCTTATGGGGGTTTTCATTCATATGTAAATATATAGAAAAGTGTACCACACACATTAGAAAAGAAAACAGGTCCGCACTGATTGTGCAGACCTGTGAATAGGTGGGCGTGTCTAGCTGAAAACATCTTCCGGGGCAAGACCTCGAACAGATTTTAGATAGATGCCACATTTTTCCAAAAGTGGCATCTCAAGGAGGGCAACAGTTGATCGTGGGACCCCAAGATATTCCCCTATCTGCCTCCAGACCATTCCGTCGACACCTTCCAAACCAAAGCGCAAAATGAGGATCTTTTTCTCTTGGTTAGATAGTCCTCCACTCTTTAGCATTTCAGCTACTAAAGTTTTAACTTCGGTTTGGAGAGTCGTACCTTCTAGCGAGTCCTCAGAGAGGAGTGCTTCTCCGAGCTCAAGATCTTCAACCCCATATTCCAATGGACGATTAAGTGAATCCGGTTCCTGGAAGGCGAATCTACTCTCGTAGTAGCTCGCCATTCTTCTTGTGAGAACTTTGAGAACCTTCTTTCCGCCGGCAATCTTTTGATACCGAGTACGAATTGCCATCTCACATACAGCGAGAGCTTCGAGTTCTTCTTGATGCACTGAATCTAGTGCGGCAATAATTTGTCTAAAAAATGCAAACTCGCCACGCAACTGGATATATTTTTCAGAGATGTCGTAGAGCGGGATGTTCTCGTCAAGCGTGTCGATGTAAAGGACTGACTGACTCGCGTTATTCATATGATCCCTTTGTGGTAGTAAACTAAGAACCAAGAAAGATACTGCTTACCCGCTCGTATCCTATAGCAAACACGCCTCAAATACAAGTTTGAGATATGTCATCTCCACCGAAGAACTACCCATAAACTTCCAAATAGATTAGCGATACAAGTTTTGAGATAAGCATTCCTGTAAAAGCAATGATAAGCCACACGTCTACATCTCCTTGAAAGGACTCAACGATTACACCAGTGAAGAGTAGAATAGAGACGGTGCTATAGGAAGCCCATGAAGAGTGATATCGGTGCTGGAGGTCCCTTTCGTCCTGCGGCTTCTCGCGAATAATCACAAAGAACTTGATGATATAGAGTACAGCGAGGCAGACAACCACACCTGAAGAGAGCATGAGTTTCATCATCAAGTTAAAAGGATTAAGAAGCCAGAGAAGAAGACCACTTAAAAGAGCGAGGAGAGCAGATTCGATGAAGATTGTTTTTTTCATAAATAAAATTGTTAGTTGAAAGTACCCTTATGTTTTCTTGGAAACATAAAATAACTTCTCGACAGTGGTCTTGAAAGCCTCCGAGAGCGAGAAGGCGAGTAGAAGGCTTGGGACATAGTTCCCCTTCTCAATTGAGATAATAGTCTGCCTTGATACGCCGACCAATTCTGCCAACGCTTCTTGGGTGAGATTTCTTTCCTGGCGATGTTCCGATATATGGTTGTTGAGGATTTTTTTGGCCATGAGAGTGTATAGTCAGATTGTACAATTAGTAAAGCATACTAGAAGCCAATTAAAAACACCTCTCTCTGAGGTGTTTTTAATCTGTCACCGAAACCTCTTTGATTACTGTGGTTACTGTGGAAGAAGCACTGAGGTAATGACATGAGTCACACCATTAGACGAGATCACGTTCGGCGTCTCAATCATTGCAGATCCGTTGATCATGATTGAACCATTTACCTTAGTTATCTTAAGCGTCTTCCCTTCTACTGTTGTCAACATCTGACCATCATAGAGATCCTTTGACTTATATGTCCCAGCGACAACATGGTACGTGAGGATGTCAGTTAACTTAGCCTTGTTCTCTGGAAGAAGAAGTGTCGCTACGGTTCCAGCTGGAAGAGCATCGAACGCCTTATTGTTAGGAGCAAAGACTGTGAATGGTCCCTTACTCTTAAGCGTATCCACGAGTCCAGCAGCTTTGACAGCAGCCACGACGGTCGTTACGTTGTTTGCATTCACCGCATTATCCACGATGTCCTTATTCGCTACCATAAGCGCACCACCAACCATAACACCCTCATCCTTCATACCCATCATTCCATCATCTTTTTTCATACCTATACTATCATCCTTCATCATCATACTGTCAGCCATTTTTGCGCGAGTCATCGCACCATAATAGCCAGTACTAGGGAGTCCAACTGAACTCTGGTATTCCATAAGTGCCATCTTAGTAAGCTTTCCAAAATGTCCCTTTGCAACACCTTGTGGAAGATGGAGATAGCCTTTTTCTTCCAAGAATGCTTGAAGCGCTGTAACCGAAGCACCATGTGAGTTCATCATGAGATTAGACTTCATACTCATGGTATCAGTCTTCATCATGCTGTCAGACTTCATAGATGTATCTTTCATCATGGTGTTTGTCATCATCTTCTTATCAGAATGCATGGTGTCATCTTTCATCATTGCGCCTCCACTGACCGAGGTGTTCATAGTATCGGTTTTAACCGCTGTATCTACCATCATCTCTGCCGCAAAAGCAGAAGCAAATGTTGTTACAAAAATGATACTTGTAATTCCGAGTAATTGTTTTTTCATAAAAATATAATTAAATTAAGTGTGTAATATGTGTACTCTCTTTGTAAAGCTACCTTTACGTTACTCCTTAAGCGTACACGTATCCAAATGTAAAGTCAACTATACACCCATGTGGATAACTGCTGAGGCAATTGTGTAATATAAAATTTCCATATAGAGCACGGTAGTAGCTTTCTTCTTTAGCTTTTACAAATGTTTTCTTTTTACTTTTCCATCGAATTACACGGCATATCCGCTTGCTGGCGGAGTGCCTCTGCTCGCGCCGCCGCGCTGTGCAAGGTAATTCTCATGGAAAAGTTGGAGTATATGAAATACAAAACAAAAAGCCCGAGCAGAGTCGGGCTTGAGAACAGAAAGAATTAGGTATCAGAGATCTTGATGCAAAAGGTTAAGTTGCCGAGACCTTCCGCACACGCAGGAAGTGAGGGTTACTCTCAATGTCAGTGCTCGAACGGTTCATACTGATACCACGCCTGCCCTCGAGGCAGCAAAGTACGAGCTCATGACGAACACCTCTGCTCTGACACACAGGGCCAAAGATGATGATGGGGAACTCACGTTGCTTCTTGGGGAACTGCGCCCCGAAGGCAAGAAGATGCTCAGCTTTGGCCAAAGTCCAACCATCGACTTCTGCGCCCCTCAATGCATCATTTAATGAGATACTGCGAATGGGGCGATAGAGGTCATACTCCCACTCGCCGACGGTCATCGGATCGTGGGAGTATAGAACCTCTATTCCCTCTTCGTTCCCCCAGTTGTACGCGCCGAAGGCGATGCGATCGGCAAACGAGAGGGAAGAAGGGACCGTGAGAGTCATTTTCGTGGCGCGAGATAATTTCCATTCACCTGCGTTTACCGAACGCACAAGCTCATGGGGATCGCTGATACAAGTCGCCTTCATCAAATTCTTGACGAGAGCGTTCAACTGGCCGCACGTGATGTCTTGAGTTGCGAACATAATTCTCTCCTTGAGCTACGCTGCTCACAGATTTTCCTCTAATCCGAGGCGGAACTGCGACAATCACGTCGTCACAGCGGCAGATATTCAATATATAAAATTAAATACTGGCCGCTGTGACGACATTTTGCAAGGTGTAAATGAGCTTCTTTACTATTTTTATAATAGCATAATTTTGTTTAAATGTCAATAAAAATGCAAAGGGCAACCACTTACATTGCTTTATCTGCACTTGGATAAAATCCAACTACTATAGCATAAATAACAGGCGTAAGAATGAAACTCAGAAGCACCGCTGTTTGCTCAAGAAACGAAGGAAGTGCTCCATAATGATTTCCAGTCACTGCAAAAAATAGAGAAATGCCTGCCACGATACCAGGAATCACAACGCTTATTTTTGATCTTCCTATAGCTCTAAGTCGTAAAAAAGTCATTATAGTTATAAATAAACCATAGACAAAAAAAATATTAAGTAATGGGATTAACATCATTGAAGTGTTGACACCCATACCATAATTAGGATTAGGAGGAGTCTGTAAAGTAAATAAAGCTACAATAAATAAAATTCCGATGATAAGTAAAATTAGATAGGTTATTCTATTATTTAACATAACTAAACTGGCGTAGGCGCTTGTCACCCCTTCCTATCCGTAACACGCAACATACCTTGTATTAGTCTATAGAATAACATGCCTCGGGAATGAGACTTTCTTCT
>JAYVXX010000011.1:0-2751 GCA_043784805.1 Minisyncoccota bacterium
CCTGCGATTACCCCCGCAACATCTTTGTCTACTATAACATAAACTGTAGTGTATAACAACGTCTCTGTTATACATCTACTAAGCTCTGTTGCAGAGCCCGAGGTGACAATTGTGTAAATGTCACCGATAGCTTTGCTCAGGCTGAGAGCATTGAGTTCACCTTCAACCACAACCACAGTAGTCCGGTCTTTACCAGGAATCTTAAAGACAGGGGCACGGTGGCCAGTGGGGCCCACGTAACGTGTAGGTCCTTTGAAGAGCCTTTTCTTATAAAAAACCATGCCTGGCCAGACGATATAGTACCCGTCGAGATCAGATGGTAGTTGTAGTCCTCGTAGGTCTCTTGTGGGGAGGCTGTTAATATATCTAAAGGATTCATCTAGGTTCTCCTTAGGTTTTTTAGGGGTGTCATCAGACACTTGGTTAGTGGAATAGCCGCATGAGAAACAGTAAGCAGAGTTCTCATAAACTTCCATACTCGGCTCTGAATCGGTGTGCTTAGGATTTAGGCAACGAACCTTAGGCATAGAATTCGACCATGTAAGCATAGAGTGCTTCAGCGGACTCTAGGTTGTGGCGCCCTATTCGGAACTTGTTGCAATAGTAACAAACGATCCCACGGTTTAGGCCAGTTTTATGATCGTGATCTTGATGTAAGCTATATGAGAAATTAGACTTGTGTTTCCTGCATAGTGCACATGAATCATTCTGCTTCTTAAGCTGTGCAAGATACTGAGCTTCTGTTATTCCATATTTCGATATTAAATATTTGTCACGTTTAGACGTCGGCATTACCCACCCCCGAATCATGGAATCTAGCTTGAGCAGCGAAGAACTCCATATTGGCTTCACCGACAGACCCGTTACGGTTCTTAAGTACGATTACCTGTGCTTGGGTCAACATACTGCGGTCCTCACGGATCTGCTGTGCTGTCATGTACCGAGCTTGCCTGTGGACTGCTAAGATTATGTCCGCGTCTTGTTCGATGTTCCCTGATTCTCTGAGGTCCGATAGTAAAGGCCGGTAATCTCCTGATGAAGATCCTCTAATTTCGCACTGACGGTTAAGTTGACTTCCGACAACAATCGGGCACTTAAGCTCCTTTGCGAGGGCTTTAAGAGTTTTCGTAATTTCCCCAATCTCGGAATCTTTCGAATGTCCTTTATCAGTTTTGAGGAGTTGGAGATAATCGACGATAATAAGTCTAGTTCCAAAGTCTCTAGCTCTTGTTCTAGCTCTGTCTGCAACTTCAAGTGCGGAGAGCCCCGAGCAGTCGTCGATGACGTACTTGTACTTCCGTAGTTCTTCTTTTGCTTCTTCAAGTGTCTCCCTTTCGACTAGCCCCATCTGTATAGCTGTGACCGGTCTGTTAATCATTTGTGAGATAAGTCTTCTAACTATTGACTCCTGAGACATCTCCAGGCTGAATACGTGTACTGGTAGCTCTCTAGAGACGTTTAACGCTAACTGAAACATCAAGGCAGATTTACCCATACTTGGGCGTCCACCCACAATGATCAGCTCTCCTTCTTCTTCCTTGAGCAACATGAAATCCCTGTCAAGAGTAGGAAAGCCACTGGGCATAACGGTGATCCTCAGCTTGTCTAAGTCTACGTCATATAGCTCACGACCGGGGTTCAATACATCATCTAGGCTCAACTCACCTGTCTGTATTTTGTTATAGAGATCATCGTTTGGCATCGCATACCTTGCAAAATTCAAAGGACTCATTAAGGCCGGTGTATTTGACATACTCATGTTTACATCCAGTTTCTTGATTCTTACTTCCACCATATAGGTAGTCAGGGTCGTTGGACTTGATAGAGCCGCAATCAGTACACAACCATTGGGAATTCTTCCAAACGCTTATGCCTTTACCTCCGCAACAGGTCATCTCATAGCCTGCATAACTTTAAGGTAATATGGATGTAGAACAGGGTAATATGGGTGTCTGAATCCCCCATTAAAGCAGATTATGTATGTGTAGTTTTCTTTCGTCGGGCAGGAGGTTGACCAAGCTCTAAGCTGGCTAATACCTTCTCTGATATTTTCTTTCCAGTCGACAAGTGCCTGTTTGTTATGAGTTGTAGGCATAAGCTGATACAAGCCTTTTTCGCCAAGTGATCCAACTGCTCGAATGTTAAGTCCCGATTCGACAGTCGCCACAGCAAGGGCAAGTTTAGGGTTAACACCCTGGTAAATCGCTTCAACTGTGATAGCTTGTTTAATAGTGTTCTCATTAGGTTTTACTCCATGCTTTGAGTGGTCCATATAACTTACACTGGACAGGATACTTAAGGTTAAGATAAGCATTTGGCACCCCCATACTGTATACTATAGCATCTTTCGCTCTGTCTATCAAGGTGTCTAGTACCTCTGTAACAGCCTCATCATGTACACTAAACAGGAATCGTCCTAGCTTCTCCTTAGTGAATCTCTCAGCAATCGTATAGCTTGCCATGTTCATCATGTCAGCGCCTGGTCCCTGTACCATATGGCTATAGGCTTGGCGCTCTTGCTTGGCTTTTTCAAATTCGTTTTTAGGTTTGTCGAAGTGGCGTGTTCTACCGAAGATATTTGTTACTTGGTTTTCGTCTTGAAGCGTTTTAAACGTCTTGTCTTTGAGAGCTTTAATTCCAGCGTACAGTCTCCAGTAACGATCGTAAATGTCTTGAGCGTCTTGCCCGGAGACGTTAAGTATTTTGCTAATTTTAAAGGCGCCTGCTCCGTATTGAAGAGCAAAGTTAAGC
>JAYVXX010000012.1:0-2713 GCA_043784805.1 Minisyncoccota bacterium
GGTCAATATGCGTACGTAACCACAAACACTTCGCTTCAAATCATTAACATTGGTACATCGACAGCGCCAACGGTTCAGTCAACTCTCACAGGACTCGGAGTTGGAAGTTCGATCTCACTTTCTGGACGTTATGTTTACCATGGAAGTTCATCTACAGGTTTTGTAAGTATTATTGATGTCTCCGATCCAAACTCACCATTTGTTGCAAATCGCTTCTCTCACTTAGGGGGTGAATCTTCCTTCTATATCTCAGGTCGTTATTTAAGCTATATTCTAAATGGTCCAGGAAGTATTATCACACGTGATATTGGTGGTAGTGAATTTGGCAGTGCAGTAATTCATCAACTAGAATCTGGAAATGTAAACGCTTCAAACGACATCAGCGCTGCTGGAAATATCAATGCAGGAAATACTCTATTTATCGGCGATGGAGGAATACTTTCAAATGGTTCACTTGCTATTACAGCTACTACAACCTACTCATCTATTGCAGGAGGACTTTTGGTGGGAACATCTGTTCCAGGCAATGGTACTCTTTTGGTCAAGGCAACTTCTACAGTGTCAGGTACAAATATTCTAAACATATTATCAAATGGTGGTACTTCCTTCTTGTCAGTTTCTGCAACTGGCTTCGGTACAACCACACTTTCGGGACTTACTATTAGTGGATCGGCAACATCAACTTCAAATGTTGGTCTAGATATTTCGACAGGTTGTTTCTCTATTAATGGTTCTTGTGTCGGCGCAGGTGGAGGAGGGGGAAGTGGTACGGTGAACTCCGGTACACTGGGTCAATTCCCATACTATGCTGCTGTAGGTACTGCGCTTACAGGTACATCGACAATTATTGTTGCGACAAACTCAAACATTGGTATCGGTACGACTTCTCCATACAAAAAACTTTCAGTTAATGGATCGATCTACAACGGTATAAGTCAAAGTTCTGATATGAAAGTGGTCGGTACGGTCACAAACTCGGGAGCAGAAGCAGTGGCAATTTCTGGCCGATACATGTACACAGGAGGACAAACACCTGCGTCATTTAAAATTTTCGATATCAATAATCCTTATGCACCTGTCCAGATTTCTACCACGAATGTTGGCTGCGTTCAACTTTCAGATATCCAGGTCGTAGGAAAATACGCATATGTAACTGGTTATGGAACAAATGATTTCTGTATTGTTGATATAAGTAATCCAACTTCACCAATAAAAGTTGGACAATTCACCACAAACCTTTCAAATCCATATTCCGTATATTTGAATAGTCACTATGCTTACATCACAAACAACGGAAGTGCTGATATGACGATTCTAGATATTGCTGATCCAAAAACTCCTACTTTGGTTACAACGGTTGCACTTGGTACGACACCAGACAGAATCGCAATGCAAGGTCGCTACATGTTTATTCCAAACAACAACTCCGGTAATCTTTCAGTTGTTGATGTGAGTAATGTAAAAGCACCTGTTGTCGTATCCACTCTAGCTGGTTTCAATGGTGCTTTCGCTACTGCTTTGAATGGTAGATATTTGTACGTTACAAACTCTGCAACTACAAATTTTGCTGTTGTTGATATTAAAGACCCGGCGAATCCAACTATTGTCACAACTATTACTACAGGCACAACTCCGACAGGAATTGCAGTGTCAGGAAGATATGCTTATGTGGCAAATCAGGGTTCAAACACGTTGCAAGCTTATGATCTTTCAAATCCCGCATTGCCTGTCTCTATTGGCACTGTAACAACACTCTCTGGACCAAAGGGTGTTACAGTGTCAGGTCGATATGTCTATGTATCAGACAATGGTCTAGGAAGAGTGGAAATTGTTGAGACTGCTGGAGCTGATTTTGGAAACCTTACAGCAGGTGCAACTGAACTTGGAAACTTACAAGTACTCAATGATATGGTGGCTCAAGGATCTATTCGAGGAAGTGCACTTGGTGCCGGTATCGGAGGAATTCTATCTTCTGGTCCACTTACTATTCAATCCACAACTTCAACATCCACTATTATGAGTGGAGTCGCTATTGGAGCAACCATCACCACTTTCAACGGCCCCCTCCAGCTCGCATCCGGTGCATACGTCTCATACTCAGGTATTTGGACCAACGTCTCCGATAGAAACAAAAAAGAAAACTTTGCTACTGTAACGCCAGAATCAATCCTTACGAAAATCAATTTGTTACCTATTACTAAATGGAACTACAAAGGTGAAAACACAGCAATAACTCATATAGGTCCAATGGCTCAAGACTTCTACAGTATCTTCCAAGTAGGTGACAACGATACATCTATATCAACAATAGATCCAGCTGGAGTTGCTCTCCTCGGTATCCAAGGTCTTTCAAAACGTATAGATGATATTGTGTCAGCAAATGGATTGAGTTCAACATCTCCATTGTATGGAGGAGGAAGTGTGTTTGACTCACTCGGTTACTATGCAGGAAAGATTGTGGACGGCGTAGTACACTTTGGAAAAGTTATTGCAGATGAAGTTGGAGCGAAGGTTGGAAGATTTGGCAAACTTTGTGTTGATTCAACTTGTGTTACTGAAACTCAATTTAAAGAATTGCTTGATAAAAATGGTATTGGGCCATCTGTCGGATCCGCATCTGAGGTCGTGCCTTCGACATATCAAGCGGCACCTCAAGGCGCGAACTCTGGAAATTCTTCGACTACGGTGGACCAAAAAATTGATAATACAGCCC
>JAYVXX010000013.1:0-8802 GCA_043784805.1 Minisyncoccota bacterium
CCCCAGTCTGTTTTTAGACAGACAGAGTATATGCTTTCGCACTGGAGGGAGTTTATGGCCACCAGTGTTAATTGCTCTTTAATTATAGCAAATACTTTAAGACTTGTCAATAGCAAAAATCCCCTTAATTTAAAGGGATTTTTAAAATTGTTCCGGAGGTACTATTAGAATTTTTTACCTACATGTTCCATGGCATCGATAATTGGTTGAAGCTTTTTACCTTTTTTTGTGATGGTATAGTAGGTGTCATTGTGCTCGAGGACTTCTTCGTCGAGTAGTTTATGGAGCTTCAGCGTGAGAGTGCGGGTGCTTATACCTACAAGTGAGACTTCAAGCTCGCAGAAACGTCTTGGGGCGATGAGTGTGTCGCGCACGATAAGCACGCTCCATGGGTCAGAGAGAATGGAGGTGAGTTTCTCTATTGGGCATATATCTTTCCCGTGGGCAATTGTTTTTTCCATACTCATACTCTACACCATCCTTTTTTAAAATCCTAGCTATGATATGCCCGAGGCTTCCATCTAAAGAGTGTCCGTCGAACACTTTTTATGCACAGTTAAAGGCCTCTTTACCCTTTATTGAGAGGGTTACTCGAGATATACTTTGAGTATGCAATTATTTTTCACACCGCTTCCTATTTTTTTGGCGACATTTGCTAGCTTCCTCTTCGGGGGGTTATGGTATTCGCCAGTTCTTTTCCAGAAGACATGGATGAAAGTACAAGGTGCCAGCAAAGAGAACATGCCTAAACGCTCCACACGTTATAATCTCCAAGTTAACCTCTATTCATTCATAGCTCATGGTTGTATTGCAGCAGTGCTTGCGGTACTCTTTGATTTGATGGAGGTGGCGACTCTCAAATCAGCCTTAGCGCTTGGTGCTATTCTCGCAATCGGCTTCATCATTACTACACGGTATATCGATATGCTCTACACACTGGACGGCACCCACTGGGAACGCCGTTCACAGACGAGATTCCTCTTAAGTGCAGGATATTATCTTGGTGCAGTACTTATCATGTCGGGAGTACTGTTTATAATTGGTTTTCGAGCGGTGTAGTTTGGCAGATTTTATAGTGAGCCTCAGAGCCACATACCCTTCATTTTGAAATTAACTCTTAGAATAAAAGGGTTATCTGTGCTTAATTCTGTAGCCTTTTTAAGCGAAGTGTTATACAATTAAACTGCAGATTCATATCGCCAAACGTATACCAATGAAAGAACCGACATCAAAGAAAATCCTTATTATTGAAGATGAGAAGCCATTGGCTCACGCCCTTGAGCTCAAGCTTTCTCACGAAGGGTTTGAGATATTAACGACCAGTAGTGGAGAAGAAGGTATCGCCCTCCTCTCCAAAGAAACATTTGCGCTTATCCTGACTGACCTTATTCTGCCAGGTCAGGATGGATTCAAAGTACTTGAAGCGATTCAAGCCAAGAAGATAAAAACACCAGTCATTGTTATGACCAACTTAAACCAAGAAGAAGATAAGAAGCGTGCCACAGACTCCGGTGCGACCAATTTTTTCGTCAAATCAAATACCACTATTTCTGAAATCGTAGCAAACGTTAAATCTGTTGCTGATAGCTTCTCGTAGTCTATTTCTATACTCCATGAAGAACCTTGACACTAAAACAATAAAAGAATTACTCATCGCCGGAAACTACATCTCAGATGAGGATGCAAAAAAAGCAGAAGCGCTCGCAAAGAAAAACGAGATGGACTTCGTTGATGCACTTCTGCGGGAGAGTGTCATCAGTAACGATATCGTCGGCCAAGCTGTCGCAGAATCTTTCAAGGTTCCATACGCTGATTTGAACTCCGCGGCAATCATGCCTGAACAGATACGAAAGATTGACGAGGAACCTGCCAAGCGACTTCGTATCATTCTCTTTACTGATGGAGAGACGGAGGTGACCGTGACGACGGACAATCCAGCTGCGGAGGGATTGACGAAGGAGCTTGAAACACTCTTCCCAGGAAAGACTGTTACTATCAATTACTCGCTCCCGGAGGATATCGACAGTTTTTTCATCCATTATGAGAAGCCGCTTGATACCCGCTTCTCAAGAATTATCAGCGAGAGTGACCGTGTCGCGCCAGAAATTCTTGAAGAAATCTTCGACGACGCCATCATCTACAAGGCATCTGATATTCACTTTGAACCACAAGCTACGACAGTTCTCATTCGTTTCCGTGTTGACGGTGTACTTCATGAAGCAGGTAGACTTCCGAAGGAATACTATGAAAACGTTTTAAATAGAATCAAAGTAAAGAGTGCGCTCCGTATCGATGAGCACTTTGCGGCACAAGATGGGTCACTCCACTATGAGCACAAGGGAATTGCAGTTGACATGCGAACATCCATCGTACCGATTGTAGAGGGTGAGAAGGTTGTACTTCGTGTGCTCGGGTCCTATGTACAAGGTCTCACGTTTAACGACCTTGGCCTTACTCGAGCGAACCAAGATCTTTTAAAGGAAGCAGCAGAGAAACCGTTCGGAATGATTCTCGTAGTGGGTCCGACAGGAAGTGGAAAGACAACGACGTTGTACTCGCTTCTTAAGATGCTTAACACACCAGACACCAACATCACAACCATTGAAGATCCTGTTGAGTATAAGGTGCAGGGACTTAACCAGATACAAGTGAATCAAATGACGGGACTCACGTTCGTGCGAGGACTTCGTTCGGTTGTGCGACAAGATCCGGATATTATTCTTGTGGGAGAAATCCGAGATCTCGAGACTGCAGAAATCTCAGTGAACGCGGCCTTGACTGGTCACCTCCTCCTCTCGACATTCCATGCCAATGATGCAGCAACTGCGGTACCACGACTTCTCGACATGGGTATTGAGCCATTCCTTCTTTCTTCCACGATGAATATCATCATCGCGCAGCGACTTGTACGAAAGATCTGTGACCATTGTAAGGTGAGTGTGGTGAAGAATTCCTCCGACTTCGATACTCCACAACTAAAAGGGGTCAGCAAGTATCTACCCGCAAAGAACCTCACGCTCTATGAAGGCAAGAAATGTGAAGCGTGTGGCTTCACTGGATATAAAGGCAGAACGTCAATTTATGAGATTATCAAGATCACTCCGACAATGCAGGAGCTTCTCGTAAAGCGTCCATCGGCCCAAGAAATATGGAAGTTGGCACGAAAAGAAGGTGGGAAATCCGTGTTTGAGGATGGTCTTGAGAAAGTAAAAAGCGGTGTCACGACCATTGAAGAGCTCGTGCGTATCGCACCTCCTCCTGATCTTGTCGTGGGAGAGCTTTCTCGCGACCCGCTTCTAACCCCTCAAAAATCATCTGCTAAGGAATCTTCATCAAAAAAGGAAAAATAACGTATGCCAAAAGCTACAGCAACAAAACCTAGTCCTGCCATGTCTATGATGACCAAACGAAGTGCGGTTACTACTAAGAAGCCATCAGGCAATAAAACAGTTGCTTCTAAGAGCGTCATTCAACCCTCACGAAAAGTACGTAGGAAGGAGGTTGTAGAAGAAGTAGAAACAAATGCTATCTCAGAGGTGGAAGTCAAAGCTCCTCTAGCACAGGAGGAGGTCTCAGAAAAAAAAGATGAAGATGCAGTTCCGAAGCAGGAAGAAAAATCTAAAGATACAGTTACAGAGAAGACAGAAAAGAAATCTGGGTTCTTCTCGCGAAAATCAAAAGAAGTACCTGAGAAAGTAAAAGATACTGATAAGGGAGGGAAGAGAGATGATACAACTGAGAAAGGTGAACCACCTTCTGAGATGGTTGCACCATCAGCACCTGTCGGACCAACTCCGAAAAAGATCAAGGAAACACCAAAGCCGGGATACTTTGACACCTTTGGACTTGGTAAGGAGCGTGATCATTTCATCGAAAACCTAAGTATGCTTGTGCTCTCTGGAATGTCTATCACAAGCGCGCTTGCTTCAATCACTAAAGAAACGAAGACCCCGCGCATGAAGAAGCTTCTCGAAGACATGCTCGTTGATATCGAATCAGGTTCGACTGTCTGGAGGGCGTTTGATAAGACTGGGCTATTCAAGGGCTATACTATCTCTCTTATTCGTCTTGGAGAAGAGTCAGGAAAGTTTGCTGATAACCTTCGAGTGGTAGCTCTTGAAGAGGAGAAGGAAAGGGAGTTCAAATCAAAAGTAAAGTCCGCGCTTATGTACCCGGTGTTTGTGCTCGCCTTAACTGCTATCGTAGGAACAGGCATCTCATGGTTTATTCTTCCTAAACTCGCTAAGATTTTCACAGACCTTCACCTTAAGCTTCCGCTTATCACTAAAGTTCTCATTGGATTTGGACTATTCCTTAGTAAGTACGGTATTTTTGTTGTTCCACTTGCGATACTACTTATCGGATTGATGTACTATATTGTATTTATGAATCCTAAGACGAAGTTCATGGGCGAATATATTGTTTTTGCAGTTCCGGGGGTCAAAGGTCTTCTTCTGGAAGTGGAAGTAGCCCGTTTCGGCTATCTTCTTGGGACACTTCTTGAAGCTGGACTTCCGGTGACACGTGCAATTGACTCGCTTGCTTCGGCGTCTGAAGTTATGCGGTACAAGAGATTCTACATACATTTACGAGATTCCGTGGACATGGGGAACTCTTTCCAAAAGAGTTTCGCTTCCTACAAGAAGATTGATGGGCTCATTCCCCAACCTATGCAGCAGCTTACTATTTCTGGAGAGCAGTCAGGCAATCTGAACAAGACACTCCTTAAGATCGGTCAGATGTACGAAATGAAATCAGACACTACTACCAAAAATCTGACCATTATTATGGAACCAATTCTTCTAGTGATTGTATGGGCGGGGGTAGTCTGTGTTGCGTTTGCAGTTATCTTGCCAATTTATAGTCTTGTCGGGGGAATACATCCATAATTCTATGGGACGATTTAGAATACAACTTTTCCGAGGATTCACACTGGTGGAGATGGTGCTTTCGATTGCCATCTTCACGCTCATTCTCGCTATGACACTCCCGATGCTCCGCACATTCACACTTCGAAATGATTTGGATGTCGCTACGAATTCTATCGTACAAAACATGCGACGTGCACAGACACTCGCATATGTTGCAGATGGGGATACTTCATGGGGTCTACATGTCACTGTAGGGAGTATACTTATCTATAAGGGTGTGAGTTATGCGGCACGTGATCAGACGTATGACGAGGTGACCACAATGCCAACCAGTATTGATGTTGCTGGGCTCAATGATGTTACCTTTACGAAGGCAACTGGGATACCACAAAGCACGGGATCACTCACACTTACTTCAGCTTCAAATGAAACTAGAACTATTACAATCAATCAGAAAGGGATGGTCGACTACTAGAGACCTCTCTTCGTTCAGAAAGGGTTTCCTTTTGGTGGAAGTTATTCTCGCTAGTGCAATGTTTGTACTTTTCATTGCGGCTTTTTCAGGGGTACTTTTTTATGGTCAGCAGTCCTCAACCACTGGTGGAAATCGCGCGCGAGCTTCAATTCTTGCTGAAGAAGGTCAAGAAGCAGTGCGAAGTATGAAGAATGTCAACTTCGCCAATATAACTGATGGACCACATGGACTCATATTTACTAATAATGCATGGAGTTTTTCGGGTACTCAGGATGTCGATAGTTCAGGTTTGTTCACACGTGTTGTGACTATCTCTCCCATTGATACTAATAGAAAAAACGTGACCTCAAATGTAACATGGCAAGAGACACCACAACGAGCAGGTGCAGTGACTTTAGATGGAAGAGTGAGTAATTGGAAAACCGTTCTTAACCTAGGTCAAGGTCTCATGGTCAATAGTATCGTTATCAACCATGGTCTTTCAAATACAACTGCTGACTTCTCCCCGTATAAGGTTGGGACAACAACTGTTGTTCTTGGTACATCAACAAAATTTGGAGCTGGAACATACACAGTTACTGAAACCTTAAATAGTAACTTCAATACAACTTTTAGTAACGACTGTAATGCAAGTGGACAGGTGACCCTCACATCTTCATCCTCAAAGTTATGTACTATAACCAATGAGGAGAAGCTCACGTACATAACCGCAAGCACCACAGTCATCAACCACGGCGGGAATAAGATTGCATCGGACTTTGCACCATACAAAGTTGGATCAACTACAGTGACAGCAGGAGCGGCAACATTAATTAATTCAGGGACGTACATGATAACGGAAGCAACAAGCTCAACGTACATCCTCACGTACACAGGTGGATGCTTCACGAGCGGACAAGTTGTCTTGAATCCTGGAGATAACACCACATGCATGCTCACCAACGAAGAGATGCAAGCTCCGAGTGGGCCAGGGGGAGGGAATTCACTCTCAGGAATTCTTATTTACGGCGATGGAACGAATATTCCTAAGTACAGGACGTATATCTACAGTAGTAACAGCTTTAGCGCCCAGACGTCGACGTTTACTGCAACCGTCGGCCCAACGTGGCTTCTGCGTACTTCACCAACACAGCATCAGGCGCTTGCTGGATACTATGATTCGACGGGAACACTTACTATTATGTGTTTTGATGGTACCAATTGGTATAAGGAATGGACAGGAGTGTCAGGGGGTGTTGGTAATCGACATCGTTTTGATATTACGTTTGAAAAGACTACGGGGCGCGCTATGGTGGTATTTAGTAAAGGGGGTCAGAGTAGTGATGCCACTCGTTGGGGTAAACTTGGGTATCGCATTAAGAGCGCAAATACAGGTTGCGGCGTAGCAAATTGGTCAACTGAAACCATCCTCACTCCAGCCAGAACATCAAGTGACATTATGTATGTCAGACTGGCACAAGATAAGCGTTCATCATCAAATCTATTAGCATTAACATGGGTTGATACCAATGATGACATTTCTGCAGCAATATGGGATGGTACTAATTGGGTTAATGAACCCGCTTCTGTGACGGATAATAATCTAGAAATAGCGTCACTTTCTCACGATGTGGAGAACATGGATATCGAGTATGAGTCTCTTTCAGGTAATCTCATGCTAGTTTGGGCCAATGCCAACGGGAATAATGGTACAAATGGTGTGCGGTATAGGAGGTGTACTGGCGGAATTGCAATGTGTACATGGGGAGCCGTCACAACACCTCCAACATTCTTAGACGATGCGACAAACCTTGATATTTCTGCTAATCCGCTCACAAATGAGATGGTGTTCGCATCAATTGGTAAAAGTGGAGGAGATCTTCAAGCAGGGTACTGGAATGGCTCAGCTTGGACAAATACAGCGAATGTGGACACGTCATGTAGCGTACCATATACAGGTTCCAAGCTTGTGACAACGGGTTGGGTAACGTATGCTTCGACTACTCGCTCTATTATCGTGTATTCTGACCTCAACTCCGGTGCGATCAATTGGTACACAGGGAATGCCGGGGTATTCACTCGTCAACCGGACTTTACCACTGCCCCTGTCATGGCAACACCCAGAGGGTATATGGACATTTACATGGACCCAGTGGACAGAAGTCAGTTTATGTTCCTCAATTCTGACAATGCAAGTGACCTCTACGCAAAAAGACTCATTATGACAAGTAGCACGACGCTCACATGGTCCAATTCCGACGGTGCTGTGCTTGAGCCGGATTTACCACAGATTATATCTTCACCATTTTCTTTTGCATTTTGGCAAAAATAGTATATGAGATACAATCTTTTCAGAAAGCGGACAGGAATACGAGGACTCACACTCGTTGAGATGATATTGTATGTCGGCATATGTTCAGCTCTTCTTCTTTCGCTCTCGTCGTTCTATATATTCCTTCTCAGTTCAAGGATAAAAAGTCAGGCTACTACTGAAGTTGAACAACAAGGACTGCAAGCGGTACAGCTCATTTCTCAGACAGTCAGGAATGCCCGCAGCCTCGATACCCCTAGTGTCGGAAGCAGCGGTTCCCTCCTTTCTGTCACGATGATTAATGCACTCCTTAATCCAACTACTTTTGACGCTGACGGTAGCGGGACATTACGAATCAAAGAAGGGTCAGGCCCTTATATACCACTTACTAATTCCCATATTGCCGTGAGCGCTCTTACATTTCAGAATGTCTCATCATCAAGCTCGACAGATCGAGTGCTACACTATAGTTTCACTGTTACTTATAACAATCCAACCGGGAAGAATGAGTACTCATACGCTAAAACCTTTATTGGGAGTGCTACAATTCGACAATAGCAATAGTATGTCCATTATTTTTAGATTATTACAGACAAAAAGGTCATCTGCACGGGGGTATATCGCTCTTTTGTCAGTTATCGTACTCGGGGTGATAGGTACTTCGGTGATGCTCTCAATTATTCTTTCGGGAATAAGTGCCTCAAAGACCGATATTGCACTCGAACAAGGATCGGAAGCCAGAACTATGGCTTCCTCTTGTAGTGAAGAGGCCCTCCAGAAAGTCTTGGAGACAGGGGCTACATCAACCCAGGGTAATTTGACAATTGGTTCTAGCACATGTTCCTATACAATCACTTCCCAAAACGGTCAAAATATAACTATTAATGCGTCAGGCACCATGGGCACCATTACAAGTAAAGTAATTGTTATCATAGCAACGACGACCCCCTCTATAATCTTATCCTCATGGCAGGAGGTTGGGGACTTTTAAAGGAGAAATGATTTGGTATACTACGAGAGTAGGGTAATTATCACTTAAACGTTTAACTTTCTGTAATTAGAATACACAACAGTATTATCATATATATGAAAAAACTATTTACTAGTCAAAAAGGGTTTACCCTTATTGAAATCCTCTTGGTGGTCGCAGCTATCGCTATCTTGGC
>JAYVXX010000014.1:0-8644 GCA_043784805.1 Minisyncoccota bacterium
CATCATCTCTATTCCCAATCTTAAAGCCAATGTGGTAGAGGCCTGGATGTGGACGGTCTTTAGCTTCAGGAATTCCTCCAACTTCAATGAGGAGCAGCTCATGGTGAGTTCTTCCTGAAGAAAAGAGCGCAGTGTGCAAGTCGCGGTGTATTTCGGCAAAGCCAAGCACATTTTTGTAGAAGTCAGCTGATCTCGTAAGGCTGGAAACGTAGAGGACAATGTGTCCAAGTTCGTGGATACGGATAAAGGAAGTTTAGCATACAAGAGAATGTAACCTGAGAGTTCGTGACACAATGCCTTTTAGCCTTCGTACATCAAGGATTACTTCGACCATCTCCTGTGAGAGGTATTTCTTCCCCAAGATATTTTGGCTGTCGATTGACTATGAGGTTGATGACAGCTTTTGTATCTGCAAAGAACTCCCGGACATAATTTCTTAGAAGATAGTGTCCATTATCCGCACTCATGCCATAGGCGTTGATTCCTAAGTGTCGAGCAATAAAAACTGCACGAGGAAGATGGAACGACTGGCTCACGATAATCATGCTCTTGGCTAGAAATATATCTCGCGCTCTATACATGCTGCTATAGGTATCGAACCCTGCGTGATCCAAGAATATGTCTTTGTCAGGGATACCATTTTGCAAGAGGTAGATGCGCACAGGATTAACTTCGTTATACGCGAGTGAGCTGTTATCGCCTGTCACCAGAATGTTGGCAACTATCTTAGCTTTGTAGAGCTTTATTGCCATATCAACCCGGTCTCGTAGCACAGGGGATAAGATTCCATCGTGGAGTATTGCAGCACCCAAGATAACCGCAACCGGAGCGTGAGGAAGTTCGTTTGGCGTGGTATAGATGTATGGTTTTGAGGTGATATTGACCACGAGAAATACTGTCATGGTAGACAAAATCAGCACAATCAGTATTTTGGACACCACCACTATAACCTTTCTCATCATATAGAGATGCCCTAGTATGCCAAAACATACACAGTAGGTAGTTAGACTACACTATGGCTTAAGATTATTTTGTAAATTTAAACGTATCTACAATAGTCCTACCTACAGCATAGTAACCGTTAAGTGCCGTGTCAGATACTCCTGGTTTCATCAAGACATCACGATAGCTTGTTCCAGACTTAATTTGCTCTACAGCGAAGCACATTTTGTTGTGTATCGTTCTGTAGCTTTCTACTTGAGTGTATTTCATCATTGCGGAATTGTTTGTAGAGAATCTTTTCCATGTAGTTCCATTGATGGTCACATTCGTAATTGGTTGGTTGGTATATCCAGCGTCAGTAGCATAACAATTTGCAATGTTTGGGCTTACTCCCACACGGACTTCCGCTGTGAAGTAGAGTGGATAGGTGGTCTTTGCAGTAGAGTACGTGCCTTGGTCGATGCTATGGATAGAGAAGGAGACAATCGGCTTGCCTTGGTTAGCTTGACCAGGGTAGATTCTCCAATTGTTCCCAATCTCGTGGAATGTGGCGAAGTCCCTCCTTACTTGTACATACGTAGGATATTTCATCGTGAAGTTATATTCAGCACTCGCATATGAACTGAAACCAGCAGTACTTGAGTTGTTGATACTTGTTCCACCTTTTGGAGGAGTTGGTGTCGTTGGCGTTGTAGCAGGGGATTCGCTCCCAGGAACTACAGCTGGGTGCTGCTCCGGAGAATCTGCCGGCATTACGGTATTCTTTCGCATATAAAACATTCCAAGCCCAACAGCCACAAGAATCAGAATCACAATCCATAGATATTTATTATTTTGTGTCATATCTTATAGTGTACTCCTTTGGGGCTAGATTGCTAGTTTTTCCGTACTTTATGATTCCAGTTTTCCAAACCTTGTACTTTTCGTCTGTGAAATAATATGGACCGACGGATGTACTAGAGGATTGAGATTGGGGGAAAAGTAGTATAGATGTAATGTACTCACGATGTCTCATTTAAAAATCATCAACTAATATGGAAACAATTACGCTACAAAAGAAAAAGATAGTCATGTGCGCGGCTATGGTAGGGGTATTAATTCTTGGCATCGGTATCGGGCTTGTACTTGGCATGCACGGCGGTCATGAAGGAAGACATGGAAGAGGGGAGTACCAAGGTAGATATGGAGACTCGGGCACAAGAAATGGTATGTATTATCAGGGAAGTGTGATGAGAATCAATCCTCCTGTATCTGGAGAAGAAGACCGCTCTGGAGTCCAAGCTGCACCTACAGCAGGAGCTGCCGTAGGATTTGAAGTAACAAGTACTACCACAAGAAAGTAAATCACTCTTCTGGTTCAGCAGACAGAGACCATCTATTAACTAAAAAGTTACCAGAGCAAAAAAGACCTAGATGTATTCGTTTAGGTCTTTTTTGGATCTTCTTTGTACCTATCCACCGGCACTACCTCAGGAGTAACCTCTTTCACTTGAGTTTCTTCGTCTTCTTTTTCTTCTATCTCTAAGTTAGGTACGTCATGGGTATTGAGTGGGTCATTCATAATAAGAATTGCGATGTATTTAAAAATCCAACTCCCACTCCACTCGTGTAATAGGCGCATGTAATCAACCTCTACATTTCCAATGGGAATATCGTTATTGATTGAAGTTTTTCCGAAACTAGGGTCGTATATATAGAAGACTTTTCTTTCGTGATCATATCCTGTGATCACCACCCAATGAAGTGTTGTAGCTTTAGTAAGAAGGAGAAGTGGTTTCTTGTGGGTCACTATTTCTCTCTTTATCCAATCAATTTTCTGGTCGTCAGGCATGTAAGAATCCACTCTGTAGGAGACGCCTTCAAGTTGTCTGTATTTAAGAAGATTGAGAATCGTAAGAGGAAATACTGGGTGAAGAAAATCACGCCATGACGGAGCTAGAAGGATGTCATTGGTTGCGGAACCATCTATACCGAGCGCTTTGGCCACCCATTCGGACGTGTATGCTCCACACCGTACGAGAGACAAATGTTCAATGTAAGGGTTCTCCTTGAAAATAATGAATGCCTGGGGCGGGAGTTCTAAAAGAATATCGGTAGACATATCTGTTTCGTAATCCTCTAAGGGTATCACAGGATTGTTGTTTTAGCGTGTGGGTCGAGAAATGGTGGCAATGTAGAGTTCTTCGACCTTTGCTCGCGCCCAAGGGGTCTTCCTGAGGAATGTGAGAGACGATGATATGCTCGGGTCAGTCGTGAAGCACTTGATGTTAATGCTCTCACCAAGCGCTTTCCATCCATATTCTTTGACCAGGTATTCAAGTATTGATGCGAGTGTCTTTCCAAAAAGGGGGTCGTTAGGATGTTCGTTCATAGGGCGATTATAACAGATTCATCAGGAAGAAGCGTATACTAATGTGATGACTAGGGATTCTATTAAAAACACGTGGCAATCTCTAAAACTTCGACAGAGTCTGGTGATGTTTTTCTTTTTTACACTACTTCTTTCCTTTTCGTATGTTTCTGCCGATTCAATTTCCCTTACACCAGAGACTATTATACAAGGGGATCCAGTGATGATAACTATCCTTGGTACGACTACGTTTGCACGTGTACAAACTATCAAGATAGGAAATGAGACACTCCAGCCATTTCTCTATGACGGCATGACACGAGCATTCTATGGTGTTGATCTTACTAAGAAGCCTGGTACTTACGTAGTCACAGCTACACTGATGGATGGGACAGTGTTCACTCAAGTTATGATAGTAGAAGCAAGAAAAAAGATTGAAGCGCCACTCGGCATCCCAACTAGTCTTGGGGGAGATACTCCAAAGAGTCAAAAGAAACTCGTCGATACATTGGCCACTGAGAACCTAACGCTTCTACACCTAGAGACAAGTAAGAAAGCTCTCTGGAAAAAACCATTTCAGTATCCAGTTGAGAATCCAATCGTGACGGATGAGTATGGATACACTCGCCAAACGGGCAGCTATAGCATTCTACACAAAGGGACGGATTTCAAAGCAAGTACTGGTACCAAGATCCTGGCAATGAATCGTGGCATAGTGCGCGTTGCTAAAAAGTATAGAGACTACGGCAATACTATCGTAGTAGATCATGGGCTCGGTGTCATGACGTTCTACATGCACCTTTCGAAACTGAAGGTCAAAAAAGGGCACGTTGTAGAACAGGGGCAGGTGATAGGACTAAGTGGTAAGACTGGCTATGCAGAGAGCCCTCATCTTCATCTTACTGTGCGCATTAACAACATCTCAATTGATCCAGTTGTGTTCATGAGCTTCTTTAAGTGACGATCTATTCTGAGGCACTACTCAGAAAGTATTTGTTTAGTGAAGGAGTACGAGACTTCTTCGAATTGCATCAAATTCCAGAAGAAGCTTACCCTTATCAAAAGCGTGTATGGTCTTGGGGTAGTTTTCAATTGCGCCATAGTGTATGAAATAACGTATGGCCAAGCATGGATTTGTTCCAGGGAGTGCGTACACGGTTTCCTCATAACGATTTCCAGCTCCTGCTCCAGTTGTTGATGCGAGTGAGTACGTCATGCCATCTTCAGTTATGGTTACAACTTTGCCACCATTAGCGATGTCCAAGAATAGGTTAGCGGCACATGATGGGCTCTCTGGAATTTGTTCCACACTTATATATGAGTCTTGACTTAGATTCGTGCCAGTTGCCATAGATGATAGAATCGTGAACTTCACGCCACTAATAGTCTTAGTTGGAACAAATGCTTGGTATGTATAATTCTCATCTACGACAAATCCTGTGGGATAACGTAGGGTCATTCCTGTATTACCGTTACCATATACTTGGTCCAAGTTTCCGGTATTCTTGGCTACTGCCATGCATCCCATGAAGGTCTGCTTTCCACCCTCAGTAAAGGTTACCCCATTTCCTTTGTTCCAAAATACGACAGTCTCGTTTTTGTCAGCGTATCGCACCCCTGAAGCTGAGATAGTTTGAGGCAGTGTGAGTGTGCGGCCATCACCAAGTGTCAGTTTGACACTTCCGGTTGGCACAGGAGCGCTTCCAGGGGCTGATATAGGTGGCGTGCCACCATCATAGTAACTCGCAGTAATTGTTCCTTTGTTCAAACAAGCATAGGAAGTTGTACTAAGCAGTTTTTGGGTAGTTGTCTCAGTTTTGGTTGCGGTGTAGTTATTACTAACTAGAAATGCAATCAAAATAGCCACTACGATGAGGGAGATTCCTCCGATAAGAGTTTTTGTGTTCATGGTATTTTATAATTAATCTTGTAAGTATGTCCTTGGATGTCTCAGATATTCTGACGTCTGCAATCAGATAGTATTACAAAATCATAAGAAACTCCGCTATCATAGAAGGAAATCAGAGATGTCCTCACTACACCATACTTGGAAGTGGAAGGCATTCCATTACTTCAACCGATGCTCCAGGGAAGAGTGTGAAGTGTGGATGGTTAACGAACAACCTCGCAGCTTCTTCATGAGACTCTGCTTCTACGATTGTGTATGCTCCCATGTTATTTTTGGTATCAGTGATGCCGTTCGGGTCTATCTGCTTGGTCTTTCCAAGTGGAGCCCCCATGTCAACGATTGATTTTTCATAGGTCTTCCCCCAGGCCATCCATCCTTTCATTCCTTCCGCTTCTCGTTCTTTTTTTGTAGCTTCGTCCATAGATCTCCATGCCGCGAGAGCCTCTCCTGACCCAAGATATATTGCTAAGAATTTTTTCATATTTGTGTATGATTATAATAACTTTATAAGTAACCTACGCTTAGTATAATATGACGTGGCAGGATACAGAATATTACCTGCGGACGATGGAAAGATCCTTAAGCGGGGACGTGGTTGTAAGAGAGTACCTCAACACCAAAAAATACCCATCAGGGTATTTTTTGAGAGACTGCACTGTAATCTAGTTTTTTCTGACTACATCTCAGGCGCTGCTGCAAAGTCAGCCTTAAACTTCTCCATCCAGCTCACCATCATCGGGTCAGTTGGAGATGCGGCCTTCACGCCAGCTGCCATTTCTGGATGAGCCGCCTCAAGATGCTTCATGCCGTTAGCCATCATTTCTTCTTCTGTGGCTCCGGTGATTGCGGTCTCGCAAGGTCCACCCATCTGTGCACATGTCATTGTTTTCATAGATAAAGTAGTATGAATTAAAATTAGTAACTAGTAAGAGTGTATCATTTCATTTTCCATAATGCTCGATCAAGGCCTTTATGCCGGCAAAGTTGTTTGTCCATTCGATAGTATCGTGAGTTTTAAGTTCTACGGTGACTGCAGGGATGCCAACTGAGGCGAGCCAGTCATCTGCTGCACCTGTGGTCTCGTACGCGCTAAACTCTTTTACTGCGGGGTAGAGAGAAGCTTTGGAATAAAGGTTCATGATGGTGAGTGTCTCTGGCAGTATGCCATCCTTACACTGTGACGCGAATACTCCATTGGCCTGGCTATGCCAAAAGACCACTACAGCAGGATGCACTTTTAGCATGAAATCTTCTATGGCTTTTGCTTCTGGCTCAGAAAATGCTTTCGTACCCGCGCTCACAATTTTGGACTGCCAAGTACTTTTTGGTTTCCATTTACAATCAAAATTACGATTGAGGTCAACTCCATGTGCATTGAATCGTGCAGACGCCAGGACTTTCTTGTCGAGTGTCACATCGTCCTCGTTGATTCGGCCCTCTCTCTTTGTTACTTTGAATACCGCATCAGGGTTCGCTGATGGAATGATAGTGATAGTAAGATTCTTCAGTATGAACTCAGGATGCTTATCAAGATAGTCCATGAAGGTGTACGCGAGAACGACGCCATTCCATTCATACCCACCATGAATACCTCCAACAAACACAAGGTGAGTAGCACCGGTGCCGTAGGTATAGCTCTCTATCTTCCTCCCTTCTACAGAGTTCCCAAGTACTTCGTGTAGAGGTTGTAGTACTTCGACTTTTTCGGGAGCCGCTGGAGCAGGGGTCACCATAACTTCCTTAGGATGACCCTTAAACAAGCCGAAACCAACTATACCGCCAAGTATAGCAAGCACAAAAAATACTATAAGAGTTCGATTCCCATTCTGTGATTGCATTACTTTGTGTAGTACTTAAGAAGCGCGTCAATTCCTTTTTTGTTCTTCTCCCATTCAGTATCAGTATGATTAGTCAAAAGTACACTGATTGCTGGGATATTGTTCTTGGCAAGCCAATTGACCATGTCCCCAGTTGTCTCATAAAAGTCAAAACTCTGATGAGGGGCATATCCGGAAGCAGACGCGAACTTTTTGGTGAGGGTAGTAGTCTCTGCTCCAACACCATTATGACAGTTGGAAGCAAATACTCCTCCGCCAGCACTGTACCAAACTACAACCGCAGTAGGCGTATGCTCATCGATATATTTCTTCATGGCCTGACTTTCAGGTTCTGAAAAAGGAGCAGTTCCACCGCTTACTTTTTTGGTCTGCCAGACACCGGTTGATTTCCAGTCACAATCAAAGTTGCGGTTGAGATCGACAGTGTTAGCATTGAAGCGACCAGACGTCACAACACTCTCTACAGATGAGACATCAGAAGCTGTGAACCTCTCCGTCGTTCCTACAACTTTTTTCAATCCATCTGGATTCACAACTGGGATGACAGTTACTTTCACATTTTTAGGAATGAGATCAGGATTAGCTTTGAGATAGTCCATGAGCTGGTAGGCTACGAGTACAGTGTTCCATTCATATCCGCCGTGGAGACCTCCGACAAAGAGTAGCTCCTTCTCCCCAGCTCCATAGTGGTATGCAGTGATGGTATTCCCAGCAACAGATGTGCCGATGATTGTTTTTGTATTATCATCAACTGGTTTGTCCTCTAAAGATTTATGCGTAGTTGTTGATGTTTCTTGCTTAGGAGTTTCTACAATAGGAGCTACAGCAACAGGTTCTGAAGGACTATTCATGAATACATACACACAACCACCAAGCACGCCAATAGCTAAAAGTAGGATAAAAATATTTTTCATAGTTAACTCAGTATAGCACTTCATCTACGACTACCAGTATTCCCTAGTCGAACGTATCTACAAGGTACTTGTCGATGTCTCGCTGATCCATATCATAAAAATTGAGATGACTGTCGTGAAGATAGGTGGCAAGCTTGATACCGACGAAGCGCCAATGCCATGGCTCGTACACGTAGTATTTGTTGCCCTTTGGATATGAAATCACAAAACCAAAACGGTAGCCATTGGTAAGAAGCCACTCGTATCCCATGGTGGTGTCGAAGCCATCAAGTTTGCCGCCAAGTCCATCGGTGATGAAATCAACCGTCGTGCCAAGCTGATGCTCTGAGTAGCCTTGGTCAGCAGAGAATGAGTTGGCGGTGCCTGCACCATAGACGACAGAATACTTTGTCTTCAATGACTTTTGTTCTGCGAAGGAGCGATACCCTGACTTGACGTAGAGATTGACCCCGCTACTTTTTGCGGAATACAAGAGACTTATAAGATATGGCGAAGCCTCAGTGAGGAATTGTTCCGGTCTCGTAGTACTGTACACATAATTGGAAGGTAAAGCTGCCAAATGTGCCGGTACGTAGTTCTCATTGGTGAAGTACACCTTTGAATATTTCTTCAGGATTTCAGGGTCCACAGCTGCAAGCTTCTGAAGATTACCCACAGTGCCGGAGATGGTGCCGACAGTCTGCTCGACACC
>JAYVXX010000015.1:0-2610 GCA_043784805.1 Minisyncoccota bacterium
ATGACCAAGCAGTACGAGTTGTTCCACTCGTTGCAACAGTTACGAATTTTCCTCCGCCGTATGTTACTCCAGTCCAAGAGCCTACTCCCGGAATAGCAGTAGCTGTCCAGTTTGCACCGTCTGTTGAATTCATAAACGAACCAGATGACACTCCGACAAATTTTCCGTTTCCATACGTTATATCAAGCCATGACTGGGCTGTTGGAGCAGTGACTAGAGTCCAGTTTATTCCGTCTGGAGAAGTCATGATTCTATTTATGCCGGTTTGTGAAAGAGTAACAAACAGACCGTTTCCATAAGTGATAGTGTACCAGTCGTTTATTTGCGGAGGAGTGACAGCTGTCCAGTTGATACCATCTGTAGAATACGCAACACGATTTGCTCCAGCGATAGCAACAGCTACGAAGACGCCATTTCCATATGCTATATCCCACCAAGTCTGACCATTGACTGCTGCTGAGAATGTTGAATTCCAAGTTATACCATCGGTCGAATACATAGGAACTCCACTTGTACCAAGTGATACAAATCTGCCATTTCCATAAGCGATATTTCGGTTAGTAGTAGTTGTAGCATTGGTACCGGTCCAGACCGTCGGTGCTACGTATGTTTTACCGACGGCTACTGCCGTGCTGCCAAAGTAAAGATTGCCGTTGTTGTTGTAAAGGGCGTTTGTTGTGGTTGAAAGTGAGGTGGATGATGCAAGGACCAACGAATTGTTTAGTGTTAAGCCCGCGCCGAGAGTGTTGCCGTAAATATCTGTCGATGTGCCAATTCCGAGTGCTCCCAAAATCGATGAAGGAGTTGTGGTTGCAGTCACTGTGAGAGCGCCTGAGGAAACAATACCACCGAGTCCTGCAAAAAGAGTGTTTCCGATTGAAACTGAATTAACGAACATTGCATTGTTGTTGACAGAAAGATTATCAATTCGTGCTTGTCCAAATGAAGCCGAACCAGACTCTATGCCCGAAATATCAGAAATATAGAAACCACCACCTCCCGTGTAAGCATACCTGCCTCGAATTGCCAAATCAGAACTGCCAACCGAAACACTTCCTAGTGAACCTACAAACAGCGGATTTGTCGACGAGCTTATATCAATCACTTTTAATCCCGCTGTGCCAAAAATCGCTGGAATATATGCATAGTTGCCCGCTAGAGCGATATGACCCGGAGCGTTTAGGTTTGTAGCATCAGAATATCTACCGACGTGTTGTAGAGAAGCGGGATTTGAAATATCAATAATGTTTAAAGTTGTTGACGATAAGTTTGAAACATATAGATAGCGACCTCGAGCAACCATATCAAATCCTCCCGTTGCATTCATCAATCCTGCGGAAGCTACAAAGTTTGAAACAAATGTTGTGGTAGCAGGATTACTAATATCATAAACAGCGATGCCTCCAAAAATCCCGACATATAGATAACGTCCTTGAACAGCATTTCCACCAGACAAATTTGCAGCGTTGGTGGTTGAGCCAACAAGGTATGGCGCATTTGGATTCGCAAGATCAACAGTTTCTAATGTTCGAGACGGACCTAAAATATCTGACAAATACATGTAATGACTAGAGAAGGATGGTCGACTGTCATTTGAATTTACTATGCCAGAAGTATTTGCGATGACCACCGGTTGTATTCTATTTGTAATGTCGTAAATGCGGAATTTATTATCTTGACTGACGGTGTAGAGATAATTTCCAATATTGGTAATACTGTTAAATCCGTTTACTACTTGCAGAGCGGATGTTCCTACAAATTTTGGATTCGCTGGATCTGATATATCCACCACGGCCATACCAGTAGTTGTACCGACATAAGCGTAGTTACCTACCACTTCGATAGCACCAATGTTATTGAATGTAGTACCAGAAAGACTAGAGACCAAAGTTGGAATTCCCGCTTTTTGAGAAATCGAGCCGTTTGTAACTGTAAGTTTGTCAGATGGTGTACTTGTGCCGATTCCGACCAAGCCTGATGTTGTGACGTAAAGCGCAGTGGTCGAAGCTGGAATTGCAGACGACCCGACAATTGATCCATTGAAGTAAAGCACACCGTTTACATTGTAGAGAGCGTTGGTAGAAGTTGAAACAAGTGAAGTTGAAGTTGCAGAAGCCAAAACAAGAGTATTGACAGTAGTCTGACCTAGTGCCGTTGATTGACCCAGAGTCAAGCCGGAAGTGAGAGCACCGCCAAAAGCGATTGTTGAAGTTCCGATTCCCATGTTTCCAAACAAAAATTGATTACCCTGTAAGTAGCTAAGATTAAGAGCATTACCGGTTTCAATTCTTCCTGAAGTTATTACACGGTTTCCATTGCCTGCGTCTGCGACGGCCACGAATATTCCGTTTGCATATGTAATACCGCGAGTACTGTTTGTAGTAGGAGTCGTGCGAGTAGTCCAAACAATGCCATCGGTCGATGTCATTGCAGTACCTGTGTTTGAGACAGCTACAAACTGACCGTTTCCGTAAGCCACAGCATCCCAACCAAGGTCTGCTGCGCTCGCTCGACTTGTCCAAGTAATACCATCTGGCGAAGTCATGACTCGGTTTCCTGTTCCAGATGCAGAGACAGCTACAAACAAACCATTGCCATAAGTAAGTCCTT
>JAYVXX010000016.1:0-2605 GCA_043784805.1 Minisyncoccota bacterium
ATGAGCTATCAGATGTCGAAGATGCACCCATGACAATGTCTCAGAATGATGTGGAGATGTCTTTATAATAGTTGTAGCCAGTGTTGTACGTTACGTCATACGTCAAGGGTTGTACGTCACGTCAGAAAAAAAATACGTCATGACGTCATGTTAAATTTGACGTAAATTATAATGCAAGATTTTCATGCAAATTCAGTTGGATTAATAAAATAATCATGCGTTGAAGTACTTCAATCATCACAATAGCATTTTTGTATCATTTTCACGCTATTGTTGCATCCTCATTGTCTGATAATTCGTCGACTACATTTTCATTTTGTTGATTTTTTATTGTTTTTAATATTTCATCTGCATCTTCATCTAGAAGCTTCTGTTGTAGCCAACTTGAAATGATAACTTTATATTTACTTAACTAGTTGTTTTAACTATTTTATTATACTTTATTTCATGTAACGTTCATCTTGATGTTGTATTATATTGTTATCATCACTAACAATGATTATACCAAGATGTCGGTTTCCTCTCCTGTCATTTTCCTCAATTAAACACAAAATAAATATCTTTTCTCTTATCATTCATTTTTGCATTTATATTATCATATCTTTACATCATCTTATACTATATGCACACTGTATTCTTTATATCACTTCTAACGTAACTTAACTCTCTATCTACTGTTATCAATAAAGCAACACTTGTCGACTTCCTATACTCATATCCTTCAATTCGTTTATTCATTTTGTATATCCGTGTTCTCAGTCTTTATCCATATCACAAGCCCTCAGCTGTGACATATTTTTCGACAAGAAGCTAAGCCGCTTAACTTCTTGTATTCCCCCCTGTTTCTAACGGTTAAAATACCCTTTTTACCGACGGTTGCTATTCTATTACATCCTGATTGTTCAACCTCTTTCCTCCTTTCTCTTTTCCCCATAAACGGTAATGTCTTCCGCTCTCAGAAAGGGCGGTATCAAGGCTAAAACACGCTCCGCGAGCGTTCCCAGGGTTAAAGACGCTGAAGCCAAAGGAAATATAACATCAGCCCAATTAATAGGATCAGTTCCCCAAGTGGAGGATGCTCAGGCATCCTCATCTCTTGCTTCCACAGCAATAGAAAACGTTACGACCTCCTCTAATCGACAAGAGGAGAAAAAAGAGATTAGAAGCTCTACATTACCACCATTATTAGCTGACATGCCAGCAGCCGGTGCAGGAGATAAGGTACCCTTAGTGCCCTCTACTCCCCCAAAAGCGCTGCCGTCTTCGTCTACAGCTAACTCAGTCCAGTCAGGCGCTATATCTACGCCCCTACCTGACAACTCCTTATTTCTTTCCCCCCCCTCCATCTGTGCCTTAAAACGGGACTATCTCTATGAAAAAAAATTCCTAAAATTCTGCCCTGAGTGCTCATACGCTGTCAGCGACCACGTTATGGATCCCACCAAAGTTCAAGGTACAATAGCAGCTCATCAAGATGCATTAAAGGCAAAACCCCCCTCCATCTTCACTTCCTCCCCTCCGGAGGTAAATAAAGCGTGGAAAGGGAGGACAGCTGAGGAGCAGGTCCGCTACTTGGAAAGAAAAGCGGAAAAGAAAGCCCTTCGTCGCCAGCAGCGCAAGGCAGCCCGGTCATCCGCAGCTGGCTCATCTCTCTCTTACCTCAGGAAAGAGAATTCCTCCCTGTCATCACAGCCAGAGAAGAAGCTATCATTTGACGACGACCCGTCGGCGTCATCCCAGGAAGAGGACACTTCATCCTCTAGTGATAGCGACTCCTCCAACGGCGACAGCAGCGTACAATACTTGGGCGCAGGTAGAAGTAACCCTACCCCCAAGGAGTACCATCGTGAGCCCAGACATCAGGACCAATCAGCCGCTGTTAAATATGTTGTTGATAAGTATCAACAATGGGACCACAACAAATTATTACCTTCTGTTACTCTACAGAAGATATTTTTATTATTCAATAGAAAGTGTCAGACGTTGGATGCCCGGTATGCAAGTCAAACTTGGCCAACCGTAGCGTGCGCTGATTTATTCAAATCAGACTCGGCCCAACAATGGATAGCCACCAACTTGGGACTCAAGAACGTCCCCTGGAACGACGCTCAACTCGTTCTAATCAAAAGGTATGGTGGAAGAAGTACTGAGCACTTACTTGAGATTGAATGGCTTAATTATAAGCAAGGAAATAAGGACCTCACCACCTATATAGACGGTTTCGAGGACCTTATCCAACGTCGTGGCTACGACATGGAGGATCCCGGCATCAACCGGAACGTCACTGAGCAGTTTATGCAAAAGTTAGACGAAAAGATAATGATGGAATTCATACGCCATCCCACTCTGGGACGCATGATCGATAGCTTTCGCTACGAATATGAATACGTTAAGGGTCAGGTGTTGAGGCTCAATGAGCTCAACATCACAATTGACGTCATGAAGGGGAGCGTGAAACCTCATGGATACGCCTCCCACACAGCTTCGTCTGGGTCTTCATCGTCCGCACCATCATCTTCCTCCAAAAAGCAGCACTGTGATACACACGGTACCTGCAGTCACTCTACAGCCAACTGTAAAAACCCCGGAAAGGGCTCAGCCGCCC
>JAYVXX010000017.1:0-25008 GCA_043784805.1 Minisyncoccota bacterium
TGATAGTCAAGTCCACATTCCCCTATTGCTACTACCTTGTCATCTTCTGCGAGTTTCTTGTAGAACTCTTTATCAAATTCTTCTATCACATTGTCCGCCGGATGGAGTCCAACTGCTGCGAAGATATGCTCATGCTTGTGTGCAAGCTCTAATGCCTTCTTACTTTCTATCTGATCCGTACCAACGGTGATAGCGCCTAATCCATAGTCTTTCATTTCTTTCAGAACCTTCTCCCTATCTTCATCGTAGGCCTTATCATGCAAGTGAGCATGAATGTCAAAAAGTGCGTAATTCATATCCTTGTGTGGTTTTCTCTAGTATCGCACGCATGCTTTAAAAATGCGATACAGCAATTATTCATAAGTCTTCTTCCTCGCTTCTTCCATAAGCTCTTCCATCATACTGATGACCTCTGGAAATTCTGCACCATACTTACTCTCTGCAGTCCTGACTAATGTCGTATAATCGTTCCACATTGACTCTTCACTAAGGTCTCTATTCTTGAAATACTGTCCACCATTTAAGATGTGGGTAATCTTTGACATTGCCTTGTCTACCGTCTTTACGAAACGCGCTTCAATCGTATCTAGGCTTTCATACTTTTCTATCATCTCTGGAAGCCATGGATAGACGTCCTTGAACTCAGATTGTATTTGAAGGAACGCTATATGCTCTCTTTCTTCCTTTACTTTGCGACCCTTATCAGTTATTCCAAAACTATCAGTATCCATCGCGTATGCTTCAACAAGATCATGGACGATTGCAAATTGTGCAACTATGCCAAGGTCAAGCTTGTCTTTGTATAACTTACTTCCAACAGCACATGCTGCAACAGAAAGCATCACAGTATGGTCTGTGTCAGACTCTGGACGCTTGCCATCTTCATGCAAAGTCACACGGTTCACTTTTGCGAATTGTAGTACGAGTTTTCCGATATCAACAAGCCCTTCTGCGTTTGGAGTCATAGTTATGGGAGACGGTTAAAAAGTGGTTTTTCTGGCATCTTATTGGAGAGGATACATTCGATGATTTTGGCGGAGGTTTTTGGCATGAAAATTTCTAGCTGATGTGCAATAAACTTAAGATGAGCCAGACATATTGAAACAATTTCCTTCGCCTTTTCAGGATCACTCTTAAAAACTTTGAAAGGTTCTTGCTCTTGAATCATTAGATCAACACTTTGGCTAAACATGAAAATTTTTTTGATAGCATTGTCAACTCTGTTCCCATTAAGATCTTTACTAATCCCATGTTCAAGATCTGTAAAAAATTTATTTCCTTCTGTCCATTCATATGGACCACTCACCTCATAATTGGTCACCATCTTCATAATACGGTTCGTAAGATTCCCAATACCATTTGCTAAGTGCGCTGTATAAGAAGCCTTGATTGTCTCCATGGTCATATCACCATCTTCAAATGATGGAATCTCGTGGAGTAGCACGAATCGAAGCGCCTCCCCTGCTAACTCGCCAGCGGGCTCTTGAAACATAGTAAGTAACTCTTGCGGATCAATCACATTACCAAGGGACTTACTCATCTTCTGTCCGCCACTTGTGATATGACCATGCACGAGAATTTTCTTCGGCAGTGGAAGCCCCGCAGAGAGAAGCATACCTGGCCAAATAGCGGCATGGAAACGAAGAATATCCTTGCCGATGACATGAGTCGCGTCACTCCACCTCTCTTCATCAAATGAGTCAGTCCCATACCCAATCGCAGTAATATAATTAGAAAGCGCGTCACACCAGACATACATCACCTGTGTATCATCCCCTGGTACTTCGATTCCCCATGAGACCTTGCTCTTCGGACGAGAGAAGGAAACATCTTCAAGACCTCTCTCAAGCAATGCCATAATTTCATTCTTCCTTGATTCTGGATAAATCTTCAGTTCGTCAATTGCAATCTTTGCTTTAATTGCTTCTGTATATTTTGAAAGAGTGAAAAAATAGTTTTCTTCTTCCACAACCTCAGGCTTCTTCAGGTGTATCGGACACTCGCCATTCTCGTTCAAATCCTTCTCGTTCTTGAACTCTTCACATCCGACACAGTAGAGTGCTTTGTACGTTCTCTTTTCTAAGTCCCCTTTCTCTTCTAACTTGTTCCAGAGTGCTTGGGCTCCTTTGTAATGCTTTTCCTTATCACTTGTTCTCACGAAAAAATCATACTCGACACCGAGCTCTGCATCAAGATTCCTAAACATCTGCGCATACATATCGACAAGTTCATGCACAGAAATATTTTTCTCGTGTGCTTTCTCTTCTATCTTCTGCCCATGTTCGTCCATCCCCGTGATGAAATAAACATCATTACTAAGACAAGAGTATCGTGCAATCGTATCAGCCATGACAAACTCAAACGCATGGCCTATATGAGGTGCGCCATTTGCATATGCTATTGCTGTAGTAAGTAACTTTTTATTCGGCATTTGATTTTCGTCGTCCCATATCTTCTACAAGCTCCATAAGGACAGAAGCGATAGGCACAGCGAGGATGACACCCCATACTCCTGCAATCTTGGCACCAATCACAATCGAAATAATGACTACAACCGACGGCACCCCAACCATCTTATTCATCACTTTCGGATAGAGCACATGATTCTCCAGTTGAGCAATGATGAAGAAGATGATTGCAGTAATGCCAAGTAAAGATGTGCCGCCGTGGGCCCATGCGATGATGAGTGCTGGAATAGTAGCAAGCGTAAGCCCTACCATTGGCACAAGCTCGCCTAAGAATGCAAGGATAGCGAGTAAGGTAGCATATGGCATCCCCAAGATGAGCATCGGTACATAGACAAGAAGTGACACAAGGAGTGAGAGGAGGAGTTGTCCTTGCATCCAGAGACCAATCTTCTTCTGGGCACGCTCCCAGAGGCCGGAGATATATTCTTCTTGATGCTTCGGAACGACAAGTTGTAAGAACTTGTGAACACCATCTTGCTCAAGCGCTAGGTAGAACGAAAGAACAAAGGTGAGTATGAGATTGATGACCGACCCGATCACAATTGACGTTGTCGTGAAGAAGCTACCGGAACCCACAAAGGCATTCTTAAGTACGGTTAGAATCTGCCCTTTTGAAATATCTCGTGATATTTCCTGAGTACTGAGTGCCAGATCCTTAAGACCGAGATCCCTTCCGAAGATACGTACTGACTCGAGAAGCGTCGGAACTGTTTTGACAAACTGTACGATATCATCTGCAATTGGAGGGATGAAAATCAGAAATACCGCAGCAATGATGAGGATAATCAGTATGAATATGCCGATAACAGATATTGATCGCGGAATCCCCCACCGACCCAAGAGACGCACTGGCATCTCAACCGCTGAAGCCAAGACCACGGCGACCAAAAGTGCGACCAAAAAATCACTCACATAAAAAAGTCCAGCGAATATCGTTATCCAGACAAGCACTTTAACAATAGTCCCAGAAGAGATGGAAATAGTAGTTGTTTCTTTCATAGCGCTATTCTAACACGGGAATTACGGGAAGACGAACAGACGATGCGACAACAGACTTTCAGACAAATACAGTTTGAATCTAGAAGCGCCTTACGGCGCTTCTAGTGTTAGTCTGTTGTCTGTCAGTCTGATTGTCTGTTGTCTACTCCTCTACCTATCCACAACCACAGAAGGATTCTCTGCCCATATTTCGTTACTGAGCGCAGTTGAAAGTGGCGAGAGAGTGGTTCTCAAATGCACTCGCGAAACTTCTTCATCAGCATCAAGGACAATTCCTCCAGTGATAGGAGGGCTCTGCCCAACATGACTTTGGGACGGCTTCACAGAAAGTCCGATATCCGCTGTAACAGTTTTGCCAGCATCCAATTTCCCAACATTCCAAGATACAGTCCTTGTGCGAGAGTCATAGGTGATGAGTGAAGCATCGGACGTTACCCCACGCCACGTCACATATGCTGGAAGCACAAACGAGGCTCGAGTTCCCGTGAGGGCGTTCTGCGCGGAAATAGCAAGATTGACAGTATAGGTTGTCTCTTGATTAGGTCTTGGTGGGACTGGACCTGAGTTCGGGAATGAAGAATTCTTGTATTGAGTCTTAGCAGTGATACTAGCGCTCCCCTGCACTGCCCAGGTCTTAGAGAATGTAGAAATGACGTCATCAACACCTTTAGTTGAACCAGAACCTGTAAATACCGCTTTTAGAGTTGGAGAGTTGTCCCCCTTTGATACGATAGGCACAAGTACTCGAAGTGAACCTTTTGAATCCGGGGCAAGGACTGCGAGGTCAGGGAGTGTCGCCTTATCCCACGTGATCGTCTTCTTAATGGAGTCATAGTAGCCACTACCAGGATCGATACTGTTATAGAGTGCAGCACCCCCGGAAAGGGAAAGTTTGAGTGAAACATTTTCGAGTGCTCGAGCGCTCGTGTTGTTATACGAAAGAATGAGCGTCGCACGATCTCCATAGCGAAGAGACTCCCCGCTTCCAGCATCAGTTGAGAGCGTAGTCTGGAGTAGGAGTGGAGAGGAACGTAGTGATACATCTGTTGTTTGTGAAGCATAGACCACGCCGATAGTGCTAGGATTGTCACCTTGTGATCCAATCTTCGCTTGAAGCGTCACTGTTTCACCTTCTTTGCCTTGGAAGCTACCTGTTACGGTAACAGTTTGTTTACCACCTGGTGGAAGCGAGGGAATGGCCCATGAATTATTTTTAGTGACTGATTGCGGATTTGTCGTATCTACAGAAAGCGAGTTAGGCAGCGTGAGTGAGAGCACGCTTGGGAGAGATGAAGTGGAGGAATTGTTGGTAACCACGAAAGAGTAGGTTCCACTCTGCCCAACGGATAGCGTCTCAGGGCCGGAGATGCTCACAGATACTGGAGGAGTACGCAGCACAACTGAGGTGGTGACTAGTTTACTAAATGTTGCATTTGATCCTGCAACTTTGTATTCAAGCTTAAGCGTGATAACTCGGGTCTCTGATTCAGAACCATAGAGAGAAAGAGAAAAGTCCTGTTTCTTGTATTCGCCTGATTTGATAGTTCCTAGATCACGTTTTTCTTGGACCTTCTCCTGCTCATCTTGGGAACCATTTCCTTGCTTGTAGAGGAGCGTCACACTAGCGCTTTCCAGTGGAGAAACATTCCTGTTACGAAGTGTGAGGATAAGCGGAGTAGACTCCCCTCCTTGTACAAAGGGTGTGATATCTGCCGTCATGTCGATGTTGGTAGCGGAAACGACATTACGAAGCGAAAATACTCGCCATGCGCTGAAGGCAAGCGCGATGAGAAGTAAGACTGTAGCAAAAAGAAAAAACTTAGTTCCAAAAGAGGAACGTCTGTCGACTTCTCCTTTTACGATTATCGGAGAATCATTCCCCCATGATGTAGGGAGGTCTAGAGCCTTCTGTGGCCGAGTATGATGTATCTCTCCGCCATTCATTTTTGCTTTTGGGTCATAGAGCTCATGTTCTATGGACTCCAAAGGGTCTCTGTTTTGGTCAGATGGATTCATATTTTTAGTATACCAAAATATCCTAACTAGAACCTATACATTAAAGTTGGATTTCTTCTAGGACTGCTCTCACATGGTCTCGTACGCTATTTTTTGTAAGCAACAGGTGTGTATAGAGGTCATCGATACTAAAAGAAATGTATTCCTGAATATTCTTAGCACCGATGACTTTTGCATCAGCATACCCTAGCTCTACAAGCACAATATAGTACAAGAGTAGTCGTGTCGCTTGTTCATTGTAGGAAGAAGAGGATATGAGGAATTGAGTGAGGCGGTCATAGAGCGCTTTGTGCGCTCCCTCCCCACGGATAAATCGCTTAAGAAGTGTTGTAACTTCATGAATATATTTGGATTCCACCACTTCGTTTTCTGCGCCAACTAGTCGCCATACTTCCCTACCTTGTACCAAGGTAACCAGAGAGAAGGATCGCGGTAAAATATGCGCGCGTAGCTTGCTCTCCAATTTCCGTATACTCTTGGCCTGGCAGATGAGCAAGCCGAACTCACGCGTGAATATCTTAAATGCACGATCATGCTCACCTTGATCGTATGATTCAAGGACGATGGAGCGTGTGACGTATTTTTCGATGGCCATAGTGGTAGATTACAGACGACAGACTATCAGACAACAGAAAAATACAGGATACCAGAAGAAAGTTCTACAGGGTTCTCGGTGAGAGTGGTGTCTTCTTTAATTTCTTTTATTTTACAGGTTGAAGTAAGGGAAGATGGACCTTCTAGGTGGACCTTTGAAGACACAATGAGAGTGACTTCATCCACTGGCTGTAAGCCGAGTTCCTTTCGTTTGTCTTGGATAGCACGCATAAGCTTACGGATGTCCCCTTCTTTTTGGAGTTCTTCGGTGATGGTCATATCAAGTACGGCGTCCGCCTCTTGTGCGCTATTAATGATGACGTCCTTAACATTCACTTCGTCACAGATAAGGTCAAAGTATACTTCCGGAATTATTTTCTTGAGCGTAATACTTTGAAGTGGTTGCTTCACATTCATCTTGCTCTTGGTACGTTCCATGAGACCAAATGAGACGGCTTCACGAACGTCTTTCATATCCTTCACAATCGTCTGATCAATTGTTCCAGCTTCTGGCCAACGATCAAGATGCACTGATTCTTTTTCTCCACCAAGAGCTTTATAGACTCGCTCCGCAATGAAGGGCATCACCGGTGCCATCACCTTTGCAAGCGTGAGGAGCACGTAAGTGAGTGTCTCATATGCGATCATCTGATCCTCTACTCCGGTATCCCCCTTCAAACGCTCACGAGAACGCCTTGTATACCAGACTGATATATCATCTATCATCGGACCGATTCCCCGTGTCGCTTCATCTAACTTGTAGGCATCATAGCCACTGGTAGCATCTCTTTGAAGTTCATGAATACGGCTCACCATCCAAGCGTCAAGCACGTTTGGAGAGGCAGCCTTTGGCACCACACCTTGTGGCTTGTTCATATCATAGAGCTGTACCACATTGTCCAAGCGACCGATACATTTCTTGTAGACGTCTTCCAATTCCTCATCAGAGAAATTCACCCCTTCACCCTTCACCACAGGACTCGACATCAGATAATACCTGAAAGCATCCGCACCGAATTTCTCTACAAGAAGTAGAGGGTCTGTATAGTTCCCGAGGCTCTTGCTTAACTTCTTCCCATCAGCTGCATTAATCAATCCATTACAGATGACATGCTTATATGGAGCCTTGTCGAAGAGTCCAACACCCAAGTTGATAAGCGAATAAAACCATCCACGTGTCTGGTCCATACTTTCCGCAATAAAATCTGCCGGATAGGCTGTATCAAATATCGCCTTATTCTCAAATGGATAATGTATTGAAGCAAATGGCATCGAGCCAGATTCAAACCAGCAATCAAACACGTCCCCAATGCGCTTCATCACCTCTCCCTTACTATCCAGCATCTCCACTTTATCGATGTATGGCCGATGAAGATTAATAGCACCCGTTTCATCACGAGGGACTATCTTAAGGTCAAGCTTGCGTATTCCTGCGTTCCTGAGGTAGAGCTGAATATTTCCTGACTGATCATCTTCAATAATCTTTTCTTCAGTAATAAGTTCACCTCCTGCAAAAAGCATACGTGCTGGGCCACCGTGAGTAACAATGAGGAATGTTTTTCTTTCATGTTTTTCTTCCAATTCCATTATCATTTGCATAACACGATTCATCATTTCTCCGTGAGTTTCACCACCTTCTGGTCGAGCATTGAAAGTAACATACTCTTTACCGAAGTACGTAAAATAGTCCTCTACTGGTTGTCCATCAAAAACACCCATACTGTATTCACGAATCTTTTCTACTATTACAAGCGGTATGTTGATTGCAGTTGAAATAATTTCCGCCGTCTCATGCGCACGCGGAAATGGTGACGTCAAAATTGCATCGATACCAAGTGTGCTGATATGTGCAATGGCGTCCGTAACCTGTTGTTTACCTCTTTCAGTAATATGATTATCTGGGTCACCACTTGTTTCAAAAAAACCTTTCTCGTTACTCATCGCCTCGCCATGTCGCATGACATAGTAAGTATTCTTGGGCTTGTTGGTGGAATGCTCTGCAAGTTCTTTCAAGGACCCTATCACTCGCACCTCACTTCCATCTGCATTCTTCCAAACTGGAAGTGGGGCACCCCAATATCTTGAGCGTGATACTGCCCACTCACGAGCACCTTCTAACCACTTACCGAAACGCCCGTCACGAATATGTTCTGGGGTCCAACCAATCTTCTGGTTCTCAGAGAGAAGCTTCTCCTTCATCTTTGGAACATCCACGAACCAACTACTTGTCGCATAGTTAAGTAAAGGTGTCTTACATCTCCAACAAAGTGGATATGAGTGAATGATCTTGTGCTTTTCAAAAAGCTTTCCATTATGAGCGAGATATTTAATGATCTCGATATCAGCTGATTGTGTATCATCCACGACTTTCACTTTCATCCCGGCGAAATCAGTTACGCTTTTAATGAATGTTCCGTCCATTTTCACATGCTTGATGACTGGAATAAAATTTACCTTCGCGAGTTCCATGTCCTCCGCTCCGAACGCTGGCGCTTCATGGGCAATACCAGTACCAGCCTCTTCGGTGATAAAATCCGCATGCCAAATCTTCCAAATGTTTTCTTTATTATCTATATCTGCATTTTCAAAATACGGGAATACTGGGTTGTAGGATTTTCCAACAAGCATGTCTCCGCTAAACTCTTCTATAATTTCTATCTGATTTCCATCCTTGAAGTACTCTGCGACTTTACTTTTTGCGAGAATAAAATTTCCTGCCATGCCTTCATCTGTACTTTTTACTTTCACATAGAGAATAGCTTTATTAACAGCAAGCGCAGTATTCCCCGGCAAGGTCCACGGTGTGGTGGTCCAAGCCAAGACAAATGTCCCTGGCTCGTCTAACAATTCAAACTTCGCGGTCACAGAAATATCGGTCACATCATGGTACTCAAGTCCAACTTCAGACTGAGCAAGCGGTGTCTCGCATCTCGGACAGATATGCATCATCTTGTTCCCCTCATACGCAAGTCCCTTCTCCATCAATTGCTTCCATGCCCACCAGATACTTTCGGTATAGGTCGCGTCCATCGTCTTGTATGCATGCTCCATATCCACCCACCTACCAAGTCGTGGAATGATCTTCTTCCATTCCGCATCATACTGAAGCACAGAGTTTGCTGCATCACGGTTGAACTTATCGATACCGAAGTCTTCGATGTCTTTCTTGCTCTTTAACCCTAACTTCTTCTCGATCAAGTTCTCAATTGGAAGACCGTGGCAGTCCCACCCCCAGACACGACGAACACTGTTCCCTTTCATCGTCTGATAGCGCGGAATGACATCCTTCACCGTTCCTGCCATGAGTGAGCCGTGATGTGGGAGGCCTGTCGCAAATGGCGGCCCATCATAGAATGAAAAGGTTCCGATAGGCGCCTCACTTGCCGGAGACATGACTGACTTCTCGAAGATCTTATTCTCCTGCCAAAATGTGAGTGTCTCTTCTTCCTTTTGTGCAATTGTTTTTGGAGTTTGGTTTGGGTTCATGGTGTTTTGTAATTTAAAAAATCGTCCGCGAAAAAGAATCTTCATGACTCTTTTCCAAGGACGATTTTCGTATCGTGGTACCACCTTGTGTTTAGGATAGATACTATCCCCTCATTTTAATTGGGTTCTACTTATTTCATTCCATACGGAGGTCTTGCCTCCGTATGGAATGAAATGTTCTTCCCTAGCTCCGGGGTGATTAGTCCCTTCAACGCTTTTGTCTATATGCTTAATACTACCAGATAGACGGCATTCTGCAAGATAAAAGGGCGAAGCTCGCAAGCTCCGCCCTTCTTGTTTCCTGGGCCGCAGTGTTATGGCTGCGCCTTCAGGAAATATTCCTTGTGTTTAACAACCTTCCCATCAATGCCTCTCACCGGGTCCACGTTGTAGTGAAGAAGCCCTTCACTAACGAGCCCAGAGAGAATGGCATCAAGCTTCGGTAGTGCAAAGCACAGTGGGACATCGCTCCCTATCCCAGCTGTTTCAAGAAGGTCAATGTCCCTTACTCGTCCTCCCCGCTTAATCGCCTCAAGCACTCGCTTCTGTGCTTCGGCAATTTGACGATCAGCTTTGTTTCTCGTAATAGCTGACCACGTAACTGCCGCCAACAACACAACAACGACAGGAATAGCCCACATGCTGCACCTCGTAGAATTATTGTAATGCCCAACTTACGCAACACTATGCGCAAGGCCTGCCGACAATCCTACAGGTAAAAATGAATTTTGTCGAACATGATGCAGGCTTCAATCCCTCGTCGCCAAGGCTCTTCAGGATAATTTTTGCTACTGAAGACAGGCAAAAATCACATTCTCTCTGGTGCCTTGATACCTAAGATATTCAAACCGTGTGCGAGAGTTATTTTCGTAGCTTCTGCAAGCATCACATAGTATGAACTCTTATCCTTGTCAGTCTCATCGACGATCTGCACACGAGCGTAGAGACTATTGAATACTCGCGTAAGGAGGAGGAGGTATTGGACGACATGATGTGGACCGAGGTCATTGTATGTTTTTTCTAATACATTAGTGTATGCAATTAATGTTCGTTCAAGCTCACGTTCAGGCTCACTCACCACGTAACCATGCTCAAATGAAATACCTGTCTCGTGTGCCTTATCCAATAGTGCACATAGTCTCGCGTGGGTGTACTGAAGATATGGTCCTGAATCCCCTTCAAAGGAGATGGACTTGTCAAAATCAAATGCGATGTCTTTGCCTGGTGCAATCTTGAGGATCGAGAATTTGATAGCGCCGACGGCGATATCGTTTGTGAGTTCCACCTTCCTAGTCTCATCCACTCGCATATCCACCATCTTATCTTTCAACCGTTCGGTAATCATCTCCAGCATGTCTTCCCCACCAATCACATTTCCAATGCGCGATGACATCTTCCCTTCCTTGAGCCGCATCATGCCGTGACTGATGTGAGTCAACTTACCAATGAGTTTCGGGTGAATCTTCTCTGACACCTTGTTGATAACTTTAAAGTATTCATTCTGCTCACTCGCAGTCACAACGACATAGTGTGAGGCGTCCGGCACAAGCTCCAACTTCTTCTCATAGTTTCCCAAGTCTTTCGCCTCATAGGTTGGTAACCCTTGAGCATTCACAAACACTCGTGTGTGTAATCCATCTTGCTCACCTTTGTAGACGATAGCGCCTTCTGATTCCTCAAATACTCCTTTTGCCAAGTATTCCTTAACGATTGCAAGCCCAGGGTCAGAGACTTCTGATTCATAGATGAAGGCATCGAATGTCGTACCGAGCTTCACATAGAGCGAATCAAAATATGCGAGTGAAAGTGCTCGGCCTTCAGCGTAGACTGACATGACTTCCGGATTAGTCCCCTCGTAGATTGCACGGTTCACTTCGATAATATCGTACTTTGCTTCATCATTAGTTTCATACTCACCATTTGCATAGGCGTAGCACGCACCTAAGAAAGCAATCTTATCTTTAAGTGGGGCGTCTTCAGCTGGTTTCTCGGCAACTTTCTTCATCGCACCCCATACACCCATCGCAACATTCCTACCAATATCAGATGGATAACACACACGTGTTACATCATATCCTCGCATCTCATAGATACGCGCCAATGATTCTCCGATTGCATTCGCCATCAGGTGCCCAATATGAAAAACTTTGAAGCAATTTGGATCGGTATATTCTACAAGTGCTTTCTCTTCTAAGAGTGGTGTCAGTATTCCGTTTAAGGCAATCTCCTCCGCCTCATCAGTACGCACATCATCCTTAAGCGTGAAGTTGATAAATCCAGGACCTGCGACTTCTACATTTTCAACTATGGAAGAAAGTCTTTCTTGTAGTGATAAGAGCAATTCTTCAGCGGTTGCTATCGGTGAAAGCCCTTTCCCTTTCGCTACAGCAAATGCAATATTAGTCGCATAATCCCCTCGCAAAAAATCATCAGGCTGGCCAAGTGAAAAAGAAGCCCCCTCGCCAGCGATATCCTGTAGCTCAGCTTTAATAGTCTCGTAGGAATTCATCCCTCTATACTACCTTATTTGGTAGTGAATAAAAAGAACTGATCTCGCGACTATGCGCAAAATCAGTTCTAGAGTACCGTATCGTTTAGGGGATTGAGGCAAAATAGTCAGGACCCCAAAGACCAGTCACACACCTTGCAGTATGAAGAATTTCTTTTGGTGTTTTTTCTCTTTCTCCATCCATGCAGTCAATGATTTCCCAATGAAAATGTTTGGCGTAGAAAATCCCTGCATGATGAGAATTCTCCATGTACGTAAGATCTTGCTCCACCGCATCAAGCTGATCATTCGTTGCTGCAGCACGTTCTTGTAGCCGTCGCAAGGAGACTTCCCAAGGTAACATCAGATAGATGGTATTCCTTGGACGTGGAAGTTCGAGATCGTCATACTCGAGACGATAGAGCCACTCCGCAAACTTTATCCGCTCTGCGTCAGTCTTCCACTTACCACCCTGGTGTAGGAGATTGCTGTCAACATAGCGGTCATAGATCACAACATCACGGTTGCTGATGAGGTCTCGCAGGAACGGCAACGACTCGCGACGATCCTGTGCATAGGAGAGACTCGCAGCCATGGGATCAAGTGTTGAGAACTTGAAGCTCGCGGCTTTTGTGCTCTTGAGCACAAGGTCAAGACATCTCCCTCCGACAGTATCTTCATAGCGAGGGAAGGAGACACGTCCCACACGGAGCCCCATCTCATTCCGGAGGATATTCACGAGGTTCGTTGTAAGAGTGCCCTTCCCACTACCATCAGATCCTTCAATCGCCCATTGACATGGAGGGATTGTTCCGCTCAAATCATACTTCCTCATTTGATTACCTCCGCCTTTCGGCTATAGTTTAAAAATGAACCTGCTAGCATGGTACAGGAATAAAAAGGGTGACACAATCAAAGAAAAAAGAAGTGCTTGTCAATATTGCGGAAGAGTAGTTAAACAGGTAGACTTTGTCCAGCTGTTTACAGCTCTTTCAATAACTTTTTTGGAGAACTACGATGAGTCTTAACTCAAATGAGGATGTCTACCTGCGCGCGCTTCGTACTACGAAAATGCTTGGGTCACGGCGTACAACCAGGAACGGTATCACTACCGCAATCCTGGCACACCAAATGCGCTTTGATCTACGGCGAGGGTTTCCTATCCTCACGACGAAGTATGTTGCTTTCAAGGTAATTTTAGCTGAACTCCTATGGTTCCTGGATGCCGGCAAGGATACGGACCGAAGGCTTTCGATCAAGAAATTGAACCAACTACTTGGCAAGCCGGATATGGCGAAAAATATCTGGACGCCTGACCAAACTCGCTTCGCGTCCCAAGGGAAAGCAAAATTTGAGGGCGACTGCGGACGAATTTATGGCGCACAGTGGCGCGATTGGCATACTCCCGACGGCAGCTCCATTGATCAGTTGGCAAAAATAATCAGGCAACTGAAAGAGGACCCATTCAGTCGCTATCACATTGTGAACGCGTGGAATCCGGGAGAAGTCCATGACATGTGCTTACCACCATGCCATATGAAGATGCAATTCTTCGTACGTCCGAGCAGGCGTGGTGACAAGAAGATGTACCTCGACCTTTCAATGGACCAAAGGTCATGCGATATGTTCCTCGGAGTACCCTTCAATATTGCAAGCTATGCGCTCCTCTGCCATATAGTCGCCCAATGTGTCGGCATGGTTCCTGGGGAGCTTGTCATCACACTTGAAGACTGTCACATCTATCTGGCCGGAATCGACAAGGATGGCAAGTCGGAATGGCACAAGGGTCACATGAAGCAGGTCAATGAGCAGCTCGCCAGGAAGCCTTTCAAAGGTCCGAAGCTTGTGCTCAATCGTCAGGTGAAAGACATCGACACATTCACTATGAACGATGTCAATCTTGTTGGCTATAGGAGTCATGAAAAGATCCCAGCTGACTTGCTCTAACATTGCAAAAGCACATAATTAAAAGCCGGAGCGCGCATGCGCGCTTCGGCTTTTTCTGTACTGTCGTTCACTTCACCGTTTTGCTTTCCAGTGCCGAATCTGGAAATTCGGCATCTTCTCCAGATTACCACTCATGATGACTGGATTGTCGTGGAGATGGAACTCTGGCCATGTCTCAAAGGGTCGCAAAAGCTCTGCGGCTGTCTGAGTACTTCTTCCTCTGGGATACGACCTCTCTAAGACAGATCCCCATGCGTCACTTGCGAGCCCCATGGCTTCATGCCAGATACGAAATCCTCCGATGCAGAAAGCTTTCTCAGTAACAACTGCATCGATAGCATCGGTGAGAGAGCCGAATACCTGAGCCCCTTCTGCCACATAACCAGGCGCCCTTGTGATCACCATATTATGACGATCAGGCAGTGGGCGGTTCTTTTCTGGAAGTGATTCCCAAGTGCGCCTGCCCATAACGACAGTATGTTCTACTGTCAGTCTCTTAAAATGCTTGAAGTCTTCTGGAATATGCCACGGCATACTATTCCCCTCGGCATACACACCATTTTGGTCAACTGCGGCGATGACGCAGATTATCGGATTGTTCTTCTTTCCACTTTTTTCCATCTAGTTCTCCTTGTGTAAAACTGGCTCTTCTTCCTCATGGAAGCCTTGCTCAATACTAAAAGAATATAGCCCAAAAAGCAATCTACTTCCCTGTACTACCGAAACCCTTTTCGCCACGAATGGATTCAGTAAGATCTTCCACTTCCATGATTTCCGGAAGCTCAATCTTTTGGATCAGTAATTGAGCTACTTTCTGGCCATGTTCAAATATATGTGGAGTATCGGAAAAGTTATGTGCAACAATTACAATCTCACCGCGATATCCAGAATCAATCACGCCGCCCAATGTTTTTAGTCCCCTAGCACCAATGCCTGATTTATCCCAAATCAACCCAACAGACCCATCCTCAATTTCGAGTGCGATTCCTGTTCCAATTTTACCAGTCATCCCTGCTTCAATCGTATGAGCGCCACAGGCATAGAGGTCAGCTCCTGCGTCATTGTGATGGGCACGAGTAGGAAGAACTGCATTTGCTTGTAATTTCTTTATTTTTAACTTCATCATTCTATTGTATCAAAAAGAAAGAGTGGTCCGAAGACCACCCTCTGAAGTCACACACCAGGAACTAAACGAAGTTTTTTGCAAAGCGAGGACCAAGTTGACCTTGATACGACCCTGTATAGCAATCTTCATAGTCCTCCCCTATCACATACTCGAAACGGATACGTGCTATCACTTGCCCATGAGTAAGGACTATCGGCTCATGAACGGCAATCTCACAGGTAATCTCACCGTCAAAACCCTGGTCAACAAACCCCGCAAAATTATTCCGTGCCTCAATCACCCTCTCGTCGATTGGGGCGATCTCAGCAGTGATATGGTTCGGCAGTTTCAAGCGTTGTAGTGTTGTTGTGATATAAAAGCGATTCTCCTTGGCGGAAAGCTTCCCTGTCCCATCTTCGAGCGCCCTGAAAAACTCATCTTTCGGATTTGGCTTCCCGAAATATGCCGGGCGCTGTGTCTGCTTGGCAACGTACGCAACTGGACCACCTTTAAGATCAAGGTTGAGCGTCATATAAAGAGACCCATCCCTGCTTACTTTCAAAGTTTCAAAGGGTATCGCTTTACCTTCCTCGTCAAAGAGCATTGAGGTCTTCTCGTATTCCTTTCTCAGTTGAGTAAGACCAATGCGTGTATCCTTGTTGAAGATACGCAATTGCGTAAGCTGGTCACCTTGTTCAAAAATTCCAGGAAATGCAAGACAGCGAATCAATGCCCACAAATCACCTTCATAGCCATTTGCCACCTGGTCAAGACCCGGGCTACCATTGGTCAAAAGACGGGTATGAACGAACTGCCGTCCTGTCGTTGAGCGCGGATTGGCCATACCATAGAGATGTTCAGGTAGAGAGAGACGCTCTTGCAGTCTGGCAATGTAATGGAGACCTCTTTCGCATGGATGCGAAGGATGATGCATAGTAAAGCCGACCTGCTTCATCATGTCCCACACAGTCTGACCCTCAGTCGGATGCTGAAAGCTGTTTAAGCGAAACATCTCACCAGTGAGGGACAAGTTGAAAGATCCCGGATTCAGGCTTTTTTCATTGCCATTCTGAATGACATCATCATGCATCAGCTGCCGAAGCATTGTGCGTGGGTAGGTTCCATACTTCATGATTTTACCTCGTATTGTTAGAACTGTTTCCCTTTCGGGGCTAGAGAAAGACTACACCGAAAAACAAAAAACCACAACAATGGGCAGACTGTAGACTTTAGCTAGTAGACTGCATACAATACAAAAGCGACTTCCTTCGGAAGTCCTTTTGTATTGTATTGAATTCCGTTTAGTCAGAAAATGAGATAACTGTGAGTTTCTGAATTTTATTTAGTCAGAAATTGACTCAGATACGCGAAGAGCGCATATTTTTGGAAGAAGGCGTAGTAGACCTACGACGACTGGCAGAAATATGCGCTTGACAAAGCAGATTAGATGATTTATGACTAAACGACTTTGATGCCGGCAGAACGAGCAGTCCCCTCGATGATCTTCATCCCTTGTTCCACAGTATGTGCCGTAAGGTCAGCGAGCTTCATCTCTGCAATCTCTCGAATCTTGTCCTTAGAAATTGTTCCAGCTCCCCCCTTACTGTTACCTTTGGCTACACTTGCCATTTTCATGACAAGCGATGTAGCCGTAGGAGTCTTGATGACGAAGTCATAGGTTCGGTCTTCGTAGACATAAATCTTCACTGACATTCTTCCCTGCTTCCCTTGAGTTGCGGCGTTGAACTTGTTGACGAAATCTCCAATCTGAACACCAGCCTGTCCTAGGGCAGGACCAAGTGGAGGAGCAGGAGTAGCTTTTCCTGCTTCGATTTGCACTTTAACGTATTTTGTAATTTTCTTTGCTGCCATATAAGTTTGGTAATCTTACCAGATTTTTAAGTTTTTCGCAATCATTCATTTAAAACGATCTTTAAGTAATAATTCAGAGCTTGAGGAGGGAAGATTTCAAAAATTGCTTTAGATACAAGGCGTGAGGGCCGGCGAACGGAAACGTACTAGCGTGTACGGTGGAGTGAGCCGGCGGGACCCACAACGAAGTAGATGAAGTGATTTTTAAATCTTCTTATACTTTCTTTATTTGGAGGAAGTCTAACTCGACAGGAGTCTCGCGGCCGAACATATTCACTAACACCTTAAGCTTGCCTCGAGCCTTATCAACTTCTGAAACTTTTCCTTCAAAGTCCTTGAATGGTCCATCAATAATACCGACAAGTTCACCTACAATAACTGTAATTTCATGTTCAACTTCTCCCGTGTTCATACGACTGAAAAGGAAATCAATCTCGTGTTGAGCTAGTGGCACAGGCGTAGTCCCAGCTCCAACGAATCCCGTCACACGAGGCGTATTACGTACAACATACCAACTATTGTCGTCCACAATCATATCCACAAGGACATACCCTGGGTAGATCTTCTCCTCGACTTCCACACGCTTAGTGCCTTTGACTTTAATCTTCTTTTCAAGCGGAACCACAACAGCAAAAATCTTGTCTTCCATACCGAGAGACTCGATACGCTGCTTCAAGTTACGCAACACTGCATTCTCATACCCACTGTAGGTGTGGATCGCGTACCAGTGACGCTCTCCAGTAAATTCTTGTTTAGCCATAGATAGAAAAGTAAATTAATGTTTAATAGCAAGTATCGCCTTTAAGATATTATTAAGGCCGATATCAATCCCTCCTAACGTGACAGCAACCAAAACAGAAATCACGATAACGATAATGGTATAGGTGATGGTCTGCTTGGAAGTTGGGAATACCACTTCTTTGAGCTCCGCTCTGGTTTCTTTGAGGTATTGTAGAAAGTTATTCATAGGGTAATTACATTAAATGGAGGTCTGCGATGGATATCAGGACTCCCTGTATTCTAAAAAACACCCCCCTGGGCATTTGTTATTGCCATAGTACCATATGGAATAGATTAAGGCAAATACTAAAGTGGCACCTACGGTGCCACTTTAGTATTTTGACTTTCCTTAAAAAACCTACTTAAGCGTGTAGGTAATCGTCACATGTGACTTGATCACATTCTCACCTTGTGGAAGAGTGACTGCATCTGCTGATTTGGCCATGCCAGAGGACATAGCCATCGTCGGATTGTAACCACCATTCCCGTCTTCACTGAACTGGGTGATAGCCCCAAGACTCACTCCGAGCGCCTTAGCTGTTGCTTCGGCTTTGGTTTGTGCGTTCTTGATAGCAAGAGCCTTGGCATCTGCTTGTGATTTATCCATGTCGTCCACCGTGAAATCTGGTCCATTTATTTCAGTAATATTGATCTTTCCAAGAGCGCCAATAACTTCCCCGGCTGCGTCCACCTTACGAACTTTGATACTGACTGACTCTGTGACTTCATAACCTGTAACGATAGTCTTTGTCGGAGGACATACATATCCAGTACAATATCCTGTCTGCTGTGACTCATACTTAGGATTAACTGTATACGAAACCGTCTTCACATCTTTCTTCGTGTCTACCTTAAGGGTATCGAGTGCCTTCATAGCAGCAGCAATCTTAGCTTCTGCTAACTTCTGGGCTTCAGGAACAGTCTTTCCAGACTCACGAATAGTAAATGACACTGTTGCAATGTCAGGAATTGCAGTTACCTCACCTTCTCCTGTTACGGAAATAGATGCGACTTGTCCATTTGGATGTTTGATTGCATCTAAATTACTCATGCCAAAAGCAATTGCCGCAAATGCTATACAGAGCAGTGCGAGTGTCCCTGCGTACACTGCATATTTTTTATGATTAATTGATTCCATAGATTTTTTTATTGTATTATTTGAATGTTCATACTTGGATGAAATTCAAGGCGTTAAGCTTGCGAGCACCGAGACGTACAACTAGTACGTTGATGGTGTGAGCAAGCGAAAACAACGCGGAAGTTCGCCAAGTATGGACATTCAACTTATAAGCGTCCATTACTGTACATATACCCCAGTATCAGGATTATAACAAGCAGCATGACTCCTGCCAAGAAGACCAAAGACTCATCCCCTTTGGTAAGAGGAACCTTTTCTAGGCTTATTTCTTCATCGTCTTCACCTAAAGCCGCTTTTCTTTCTATCGACTGTTGAGGAAACTCACTTTTGGGGTGGGCTGGCGGGAAGTTTGAAGGAAATACCGGCGTCGCACTATCATTAAATAGTGGCGTAATAATAGGCGGAACAACGAGTGGTGGGGCCACCTGTTGTGGCTCAGAATGAAATACATTTTTATACCTTGAGAAAGACCAGACATGCGGGGAGCTTTCAAAAGGAAGAAGAGGAAGATTCTCTGGAATCTGGTGAGGAACAGGAACCCTCGCAACTACCTCCGGAGCCTTAGGCTCTTCATGAACAATGAGAGACTCCGGCTCATTTCTTGATACTGAAGGAGCGACATGCTCTCTCGGCTTTGCATCTTCGTCTTTTGACACAGTAGACGATATGGTTCTCTCTTCTTTAGGATCCCCTGGGGTAATCGCTACGGCAGGCACTACAAGAGAAGGCATACTCACAGAAACTTTTTCTGGTCTCACTACGGTAACTAAAGGGGGGGCTGGGAGTTCCCCTTCTTCTTCACCATCCTGTTTATAAAATGTCATCTCAGCAGGAGTAGTTTGTGGAGGGGCTTCTTCTCTCCCCTTCACTTTCATAGGGCGTTGTTCTGCAAGAGAGTTTATTACCTTCTCGACTGCTTCTTGTTTTTCTCGAGTGTTTGGGATAGGAAGGGATTCTAATCTTGTTGGTGTTGGATTGATGACAAGACCACCATCCTGTTCAAACGTCTGTATCTTTTTTAAGTTGGAAGAGGCTTCTTGAGGAGGTGCAACGGTAGGGACTTCTACAATTGGGACCACTGATGCTAACTGGCCATCGACAAGACCGAGGTCTAAGTGTGGGTCTGACTTTTGCTCCGACGTTTGAACTGAATTATTTTGCGCCACACCTCCAAGTATCTCTCCGACCGTCCCTTTGGTTGTTTGTGGAACAGGTTCTTTTGTTGCCGGCCCCTCTCCTCCTTTCTTTTGTCTCTCTCCAAGGAGAAGAACGGCCTCTTGGACCGATCTCTCTTCCCAACCCGAAGCTGTTAAGATTGTAGTAAGTAACTCCTTGTTGAGGTTTGGATGACGCTTAGAGAGATCTTCTAGAATAGTTTCAGTTTCAAAAAGTGTCATTGGAGAATGGGAAGGTTACATAACCTTCATCATAACCACAGGAAAGCGGTTATTTTTTAACTGGTGTTTTCGTTGGGGTCTTTGTTTCTACCTTAGCTGCTGGAGCAACGGTACTTGGGGTGAGCGAATTGATGAATTTCTCAAGGTCAGCATTCCCAGGGTTACGACGAAGAAGTTCATCCGCAAGTGGCTTTGCTAAGTCAGATCGTCCACCATCCCTTAAAGTGAGCGCGAGGAAGTAAGCGACGTTTGCATTGTTAGGATCCTTCTGTAATGCAGTCTTCAACGCAAGGACAGCATTCTCGTAGTCTTTCTTGCCGTAGAAGAGAAGCCCGGCCTGAACGTATGTGGCAGGGTCATTTGGCGAAGCCTTGATAGCTTCGATAGCATATGCAATAGCCTCGTCTACTTTACTTTCCGACGCCTCAAGCTGACTCATGAGATAAAGCGCGTCCGCAAAGTTCTGCTTCTTTTGGAGCGCGTCTGTAAGATGCGCACGAACACCTTCTTTGGTCCCTGCTGAAGTCTCCAGACGAGCAAGCATGAGATAGAGATACGGGTTCTCTGGATAGAGCTTCACGGCCTCCCCGTAAGATTTCTTAGCGTTCGTGAATCCGCCCTCTTTATCAAATGGAATTGCAAGCTCGTACGCTCTTCCAAGAGATACATAGTTCTGATAGTTGTTTGGGTTGAGTTTAACAGCCATGAGTCCCGCATCAACCGCAGCTTGTGCTTTCTTAAGATATGCGTTCTTAAGAACTTCCTGATCTCCCGCTTGTGTAGAGACAAGTGAACGGTTTGAAGTGATTGCATATTCTACAAGCACACGATAGAAACCATCATACGCGTAGATTTTCCCAGCTTTCATAACAAGTGTTTCTGCATCTTCTATCTTCGTAGCAGTCTGAGCCTTATTGTAAAGAGAGAACGCTCGCGTTTTATTAACCGTAATAACAGCATTCACGAGAAGCGCTACAGCCAGTGGCGCGAAGAGGTAGAAAAGTTTCTTACTCGGGTGAAATTCTGTGAGTCGAGCTTTGGCAAGACCAAGCCCGGAGACAACCATCCACATGACAAGCATTGCGTAGGAAAGCGGAACAAACCAAGCGACACCAAAGAAATAGAGAATAGATACAAGGAGAAGTCCAAGAATCGTATGCTCTTGCCCTTCCCTGTTCTGTCGATAACTGACGAATGTACTATAAAGTGCAGAGAGTACGAGCATCATGAAAGCGATGAGTCCGAAGACTCCTAGCGTCACAAAAACTGTCGTCATCGTATCAGCTCCTTGATTGAAGTCATACCCGAAGTATTGGGAGTTGATGACATCCTGTGGGCGATGAAGCTGCCAAGCTCGAGAGAAGTTTCCTGCTCCTATTCCAAAGAGCCCATCTTCGAGCAAGACTTTCTTGCCGACGAGTACTGTACTTGTAAAATTCGGTCTGATGCTATTCTGAGCGGAGAGTGTAACAACCCATGCGATAAAAAGAATCGCCGTGATGAGAATAAATGCCTTCCACTTCTTAGCAAGCGTGGCTTTTTTGACATAGAAAAAACAGACAACCGAGAAAAGGCCGATATACGCCGCAAATGAAACTGAATTAGAAAAACCTGAGAAAAGGAAACGTGTGTAATCAAGTACATTTCCACCGAGCATAAGAGCAGATACGAAAACAAAAGCTGATACTCCTAAAATCCCAAGGATAGCGAACTTAAGCTTGTGGCGAAGATTCTCCGGAAGTGAGCGAACAAGGTACATGACCGCCGGAAGTGTCAAAAGCGCAGCGCCAGAGTACTGGTTGAATGCCTCTCCAAAAAAAATGGTGCTTGGTGACTTTGAGAAAACCGACGAAGCAACCACCGCAATAGAAAATACAAAATATGAGATGAATTCGAGCTTGGAAACACTGTGCCAAGTCTTCGTGATAATCGCGTGGAGTACGTATGCAGTGAGAGCTGTAGCGGTTATGAGCATCATGACGATGTGATAGGTCACATCTCCCGAAAAACTAGTTTTAGGAATGAAGAAGAGCGGGGCGCCGACAACGATGGCTACGGTGGCATACTGATAAAGTTTTGATAGGAATCGGGTTATTAATTTCATATTTTTTGTATTTTTACTACTATTTAGTGATGACCTCAGTATATCGCACATACCCTCTTCCACTCTGTGGACAGGATGGGGAGAAAAGCTTGATAAAAACAAGGTATACTAGAACTATCTATGGAACTAACTACAAGTACTACTGCGCCTACGGAAGGAAAATTTCCCACAACATCTGGAAATGAGGAACATCCTCATCATCAGCGTAATGTATACCAGAGAATTAGGCATATTTTCCTTATTATTTCAGTACTTTGTGCCCTTTCAATAATCATTTTCCTTATGTACCAGAACGGAAAAATCATCTATGACAACGGCCTCTAACCTCTTTGCGAGAATTCCTCCACTCTTTGGAGACCTTGCGAAAATCCTTGCGGGGGAAATAGATTGCTCGTTAGAAACACTCACTACCTACGGAAGTGATGCTTCGCCATATTTTGTGATGCCTCAAGCAGTCATTTACCCGAAAACTGTCACAGATATCAAACATGTCCTCTCATTTGCGCGTGAATACACCATGCCAGTCACCGTACGTGGTGGAGGAGGCGCTCGGACTGGCGGAGCTCTTGGCGAAGGAATTATCCTTGATATGAAGCGCTACTTCAGCCAGATTCGTAATGTTAACATGATGGAAAACACGATGACGGTAGATGCTGGTGTAACAGTATCCTCGCTTCTTGAAAAACTGCATACGTGGCGGTTCGACATCCCACTTCTTACATCAAAAGAAAATGACTCTACTGTGGGAGCCCTCCTTTCGACCAAGAGCGCAAGCCCGAGCTCGTTTTACCACGGGACCATCAGAGAGTGGGTAGAAGGTCTTACGGTAGTCTTGGATACCGGGGAAGAACATGCGATACGTGATGGAATAACCCCCAGTGGAAGATTACTTGGTATCTACCAAGCAGTATTTCCACTTCTCACAAAAGAAAACCCAACACTCCGTGCGGCGAAGCCAACCTTTAATGACGATGCTACTGGGTACAATCTCTGGAGCACGTCCATCGGGCCGCGACAACTGATCGATCAGCTTGTTGGTGGAGAAGGGACTCTTGGAATTATCACATCAGTGACATTTCGTATCAGTCCCTACAAGCGGCACAGTGTTACAACATGTGTGCCCGTTTCAGACAAGGGCTTTATCCCGACATATATAGAGATAGCAAAGCGATACAAAGGAGAACACATTTATATGTATGACGAAGGGTTCATGCAGTTAGCAGAACGTTATCACCCGACGCTTGTCCCTTTTTTCACAGATACTCCGTATGTGATACTCGTGACCCACACAGGAGATGACAAGGAGAAACTTCACCATGCCGTAAAGAAGTTTAGAGAAGCCCTTCCTCTGGATGACTATCTTTTAAAAACGCTTGAGGACGGCACTACTCTCACGAGAATAATTGATGACTCTTTCTTATTTTCTCTTTTTGATATGTACACCAGTAAGACTCAAGTGCCAACAACATTGGCGGACGGACTTATCATCAACTTTCATAACAGTCCTCAATTTCTCAGTGAATTGGAAGACTACTTGAATTCGCTCGGCAGACTCTACACTGTGACGGGCAATATCGCAAGTGGCCACATCTGTGTGACAACACTCTTTGACCCAGCCTCACGTCATTATAATGAAGAAATCATAGCCTATGCCAAATCGATATTCTCCCTCGTGAAAAAATACGATGGAGGAATTAGTGCCGTAGGAGGCGAAGGACTGGCGCGGACCCCGTATCTGTCCTATATCTATAACGATGCGGTACTCGCAATATTCAAAAAGATAAAACTGGCTTGGGATCCTTTGTCTATCTTAAATCCAGGCAAAAAAGGTGATGTCACAGCACATTACTTACAGCAGCATCTTAAACGACCATTACTAGAGCGGGACTAACCAAAGGAACAAAGACATCAGATCAAGAAGCTTGGCTTCGAAGATGTCCGTAGCCAGTAGGCGAAGGACCCGCTTCGCTAACAGATAACAGACAGGATATCCAAAAGGACGACGCGAAGCTTCCGTCCTTTTCTTTCGTATTGTCTGACTGTCTGATGTCTCGTTTATCTGCCTTCACGCTTCACGAGATGCTTAACCTGCTCCTGTGGATCATAGCTTTCACGCACAACTTGTCGCGCCCATATACGAAACCCCTTGCCCCACTCACCTTTAACCCGAAAACCAATAGCAATCACCACGTCCGTGTTGTAGACAAAAATCTTTCGTGCTACTTTCTTCTTGCCTTCCTCTTGTGTGACGACAAGCTCACGCTCACTCGCCGCTCTCATCAATTCCTTCTCAGCATAAATCTTCTTCAAGTGATCGTTAACGGTAGGGATGCTTCTCCCGTAAATGCGGGCAATCCTTTTCTGTGTACTCCATACTTCATTATCAAAAATGAATACCCCCTCCTTGACGAGCTTGGGTTGATTATCGACATGGACACGCAACAGCGAGCTTGGGTGATTCATGTGAAAAAGTATATCACGCGGCAATGTACTTTGTAGAGAAGACTACATGATCCCATCTTCTAGCTTCTTATTTGCCTTATCAGTGAGCGCAAAGAATTCGTAATCCTTGTGGAAAAACTTGAGCGCAATATGATAGATACTATAGGTGATG
>JAYVXX010000018.1:0-8585 GCA_043784805.1 Minisyncoccota bacterium
AGTCGAGATAATGGGGAATATTGGTAAAGGTGAGCATTTCTGGTACCAGCTTATCGTGAATGATGAGAGTGTCTACAATGGTAAGAATAAAATGCCAAAGTTCTATGTTAACAAAGAAACTCATGACCATATGAGCTTGTCGGAGATGGCTAGTAAGTATAAAAAGCAAATTAGGACAAGTGGTTATAACATTAAAGGCGATACACCTGTAAATGACTTTGGAATTAAGGAACAGGTCAATGGACCTCCGGATGCTGAAGGCAAGCCGACAAAAGTCGATGCAAAGTTTGCAGAGACTAAGGCTATAGAAAAGAGAGAAATTGAGCTTTCTCCTGAAGATAAAGATGAAATAGAGGCGATCAACAAGAAACTTTCCAAGCCTCTTGTAGTCGTGGTGATGAGAGCTGCATATGTTTGTAAGGTAGAATACTTTAACAATGGTGCTCACACTGCAGATGTCCTTTCTCTTGGAAGGCCATTTGCTGGAGCTAACTCATTTTTACTCGATAAGATTACTGATCCGTATGACTATCCATGGCAGAATATTGGATTCCGTCGTGTACCTTGGCGAGGAGAGGAAAGTTTCGAGGCATATGTGGAGCGCGAAGGCTTGTACCCACATATTCCCGAGAGAAAAGCATTAGATAAGTGGGAGGATGCTTTCTTCTGGAGTTCTACGATGAAGAATCGAAAGCTGTTCCGTATGATCTACGAAGCGATATTTCATCCATTTGATCATCCAACAGCAGACCTTGCATTCACGCTTAACTTGGAAGAGCTCGCCACCTTATGGCATCTACCTGGGGCTGTTGCTGGTTCTCCTGGACTCCCACGTATCGATAGTGCTAAGGGTGTCGCGCCAGTCAATCTTCCGTTATAATAAATACTCATGCAAGAAAATCGAAGCTATACTTTTTTTGGGACACTTATTGTCATCGGCATACTCTGTATATTCTACGTATATCATCAAGCAGTTTCTGTTCCGAGTACCTTTCCAGTTGGAAAGAATTTCACTGTCTTAGAAAATGAATCAGTACGAAGTATCAGTTATCGTCTGCAAGAGGCAGGGTACACCAACTCGGCGCTTCTTTTTCGTGCAGGGATATCATTTCTCAATAAGGACAAGACTATTCATGTTGGAGGGTATGTCTTCGATGCTCCCTATTCTCTCTTAGGTATCATCAACAAATTTGCAGAAGGGCATCCAGACGCGCCACTCCTTTCAATCACTATCCCTGAAGGGAGTGAAACCTCTCACATTGCATTACTCATAACCAAAGCCCTTCCTACTATTTCTTTAGAAAAATTCCAAGAAGTGGTTACGAGGAATGCAGCAGAGGGAAAACTTTTCCCTTCGACTTACTTCTTGTTACCGTCATATACTGCAGAAGACATTGTGATGCTGATGACTTCGACATTCACCAAGAAAGTAGGGAGCATGCTTACATCTGGCTCTGTGAAAGAGCCACTATCAAAACCGGAAGATGTCATCACACTTGCATCCATCTTAGAAGGTGAGGCCAAGACTCCGGAAGATATGAAGATAGTTGCTGGAATACTTTTGGCAAGGCTTGAGAAAGGGATGCCACTTCAAGTAGACGTTGCCAAGGAGACCTACAAGGAGAAAGGATTACCAACGGCACCACTTAATAACCCCGGACTTACAGCAATCAGCGCCGCACTAAATCCGACCACAACGCCATATCTTTACTACCTGACAGGGAAGGATGGAAAGATGCATTATGCAAAAACGTTTGAGGAGCATAAGAGAAATATACAAAAGTACTTGAAGTAATTGGTTATTGGTTATTAGTAATTAGTTGTGATATTCTGGTATGCATCGTGTGTATCTACCAATTACGAATAACTAATCACTAATTACCATTCATGAAGATTCACAATCTCGCCTTTATTGATACAGAAACTACTGGAACTGATGCGAATAGACATGAGATCATCGAGCTTGCGGTAATCATATGTAAGCAGACTCCTCGTGAAGGAAGGGGTCCAAAGCTTGAGATTATTGAGGAGTGTGAATGGAAGATCAAGATGGAGCATCCAGAAAAAGCAGAGGAACAAGCACTCCGTGTGAATGGGTACAATGAAGTTGATTGGATGTTCGCGATAGACAGGAAAAAGGCGATGCAGGAGTTTGCCAAGAAGACAGAAAGCTGCAGCTTCGTATCCCATAACCTTGTGTTTGACTATGCCTTCGTTCAGAAAGCCTTCGAAGAGACAGGGGTAGATAGTCGTATGCACTATGCCAAGTTAGATACAATCTCGATGGCCTTCGCGAGACTATATGATGCGCCACAGGCGGATAAGTTCTCTCTTCGTGCCCTCTGTGAGCTTTTGAAAGTAGAGAACAGTAAAGCTCATACTGCGCTTGCGGATACTCGCGCACTTGTGGAGGTGTATAGGAAGATGATGAATGCGTAGAATAGGGATTAGCCACTAGGGTATAGGGTTTAGTGGAATCAGATCAAATTAAAACCGCTCATCATGAAATGAAGCGGTCTTGTTGAAATACTGCAACGTTATTGTTTTAGTTTTTTTGGAGCACTTGCTTTTGTGGTCGGTTTAGGTCTTGTCATGTATACCGCATCAAGCACCAACCCCACTTCAGCAGGTACCCACTGGTTATTGAGGTCAAGTGGTACCGCCTGAGGAATGTAATTGTCTTTCAGTTTTCTGTGCTTGGTAACCCTCCATTCTCCTGTAGCGTCAATTCTTGCAGACATCTGACTCAGGTTGAAGTCCTCCACTTCCGGATCGTCGTCCTTACTTATTTGTGCCTTTCCGATAAGGATATATCCATCCTCAAGAACGATGCCGTACAGAAAGACATCAAAATTGTTAGGCTTTCTACTTTCATCATTGGGATCTGTCCTTGCTGAAAGAACTTGAAAAGTATCGTAGGGTTCCCAAATAATTTTGGCCATAGTTGTGGCTCCTGTAAAAGAAAGGGTTGTTGAACTATTCAAAAGTCACTCTACAGCTTTTGAAAAAGGTTGTCAATTATGGTATAATGCAAAAATTGGCCTATTTTGATGTTTGTATTCGTATTATCTAACGTCTAAAATCTAATCTCTAACAACTATCCCATGCCCTCAAAAAAACACGAACCAGATAACCGTCATCTTGAGAGCATCATCGTCCGTGGTGCGCGTACGCATAACCTGAAGAATATTACGGTTGAGATGCCACGGCACAAGATGATTGTATTCACTGGTCTCTCGGGATCAGGGAAGTCTTCACTTGCCTTTGACACAATCTTCGCTGAAGGGCAGCGTCGTTATGTGGAATCACTCTCGGCATATGCGCGACAGTTTTTGACTCAGCTTCAGAAGCCGGACGTGGATGAAATAGTCGGACTCTCTCCTGCGATCTCGATAGACCAGAAATCAGCTGGAAGGAATCCTCGTTCAACCGTTGCCACTATCACGGAAATTTATGACTACCTTCGTGTTCTCTATGCACGTGTTGGGAAGCCATACTGCGTGAACTGTGGCGCGAAGATTCAGAAACTTTCAAACGAAGAAATCATGCATTTCATACTGGACAAGGTCAAGAATGTTGACTACAAAAAAGTGAAGACCGAAGTCATGGGAGTGGAGTTCTCTCATGCTGAGCTCCATATCCTCTCACCCTTGGTGCGTGGCAGGAAGGGGGAGCACTATCAGATGCTCTATGACATGCTCGGGAAGGGATACACCGAGGCAGTGGTTGATGGTGAGCGTAAGAGCTTGCGTGAGCAGATTGTGCTTTCGAAGAACAAGAATCACGAGATATCAATCGTGGTGGATTCTATCGCAATTGATGAGCTACGTAACAAGAAGACAGAGAAGGATGCTCTCACGAGACTCTCAGAAGCAATCGAACGAGCTCTCGAAGAGTCTCACGGATTGCTCGAAGTAGAGATACTTGGCGAAAAAACTATTATGAGTAATAAGTTCTCGTGCGCGTCATGTGGATTTTCATTTCCAGAAATTGAACCACGTCTCTTTTCTTTCAATTCGCCATATGGAGCATGTCCAACCTGTAACGGTCTTGGTACGAAGTACTTCGGAGGATTAGACGAATGTGATGATTGTCATGGAAAGCGTCTTCGTCCTGAAGCGCTCCATGTCTACTTGGACGATGTCGAAAAGATCAACATCGTTGATATCACAGCGCTTTCTATTTCAGATGCTGAAGCCTATTTCTCCCGTATCCCACTTACCCCGAAAGAGCAGGAGATTGCGGCTGTCGTCATCAAGGAGATTCAGTCACGTCTTCAATTCATGTTAAATGTGGGATTGAATTATCTTTCGCTTAATAGGAAGGCTGATACGCTCTCAGGAGGAGAAGCGCAGCGTATACGTCTCGCGTCCCAGCTTGGATCTAAACTTGTCGGAGCACTCTATGTACTTGATGAGCCGACTATTGGACTTCACCAGCGTGATAATGAGCGCTTGATAGAGACTCTCCTTCATCTTCGTGATATTGGGAACACTATCATCATTGTCGAGCATGATGAGGATACTATCTATGCATCGGACTATCTTGTTGATATCGGTCCAAGAGCTGGAGTGCATGGTGGAGAAGTCGTCGTGTCTGGATATTTGGATGACTTACTCACTGCACCAAGAAATAAGTCAGGGAGTGTGACTCTCGCATACTTGCGGGGTGAGAAAGAGATACCAGTGCCTGCTCGTCGTCAGACGGATAAGGGGACACTTCGAGTGGTTGGTGGAACTATTTTTAATATCAAAGACATGAATGTGAACGTACCTCTTGGGAAGATGACAGCTATCACGGGAGTATCTGGGTCCGGAAAGAGTTCATTCATGTATGAGATCCTTCACAAGAACTTGCTCGTACGACTGGAGAAGCGACATCGCACGGTAAAGATATATAATTGTGAAAGCTTTAGCGGGACTGAATATGTCTCTCGTGTCGTCTTAATTGATCAGGGGGCTATTGGACGCACACCACGATCGAATCCCGCGACCTACACTGGTTCCTGGACGCATATTCGTGACCTCTTCGCAGAATCTGAAGAAGCACGTATTCGTGGATGGAAGCCGTCACGATTCTCTTTTAATGTGAAGGGTGGTCGCTGCGAAGTCTGCCAAGGAAATGGCGAGATAGCGGTTGAAATGCATTTTCTCCCAACTGTATATGTACAGTGTGACGTATGTCTCGGTAAGCGATTCATGAAGGAGACACTTGAAGTGAAGTGGAAAGGAAAGAGCATCTACGACGTTCTCAAGATGACAGTTGAAGAAGCTCTTTCATTTTTCTACGACATTCCAGCTATCTATGACCGAGTGAAGACACTCTCAGACGTTGGCTTGGACTATCTTGAGCTCGGTCAATCTGCTACCACCCTCTCAGGAGGTGAAGCGCAACGCGTGAAGATTTCTTCTGAACTTTATCGTCCGCATGTCGAAAAGACTATCTATCTACTGGACGAGCCATCCATTGGACTACACTACGAGGACATTGCGAAGTTAATTGAAATATTGAACCGCCTTGTTGATAAAGGAAACACTGTCGTTGTAATCGAGCACAACTTGGATATCGTGAAGTCCTGCGACCATATCATCGATATCGGTCCAGAGGGTGGAGTAGGAGGTGGGAAGGTGGTAGCAACTGGCACACCAGAACAGGTGGCAAGTAACGTAAAGAGTTATACGGGGCAGTATCTTAAAAAAGTTTTGAAAAGAAAGAAGGAAAAATAGCAGTACATGAAAAAGGAACTCCGACGAGTTCCTTTTTTAATTCACTAACGAATAACGAATACATAACAATGAAATAAAAGAGCCGTATCTTTCGATACGGCCCGGTGGTCGCGAGGACTACTCCTAAGAGAATCCACTCACCAGTTCGACGGTCGAACGGACAATAGGGTTCTCTTTGTGCGTGTCGTCGCTATAGGGGGTGCCTGGCATAAACGCATGCAGTGATGCATTCGGAAAGCATTCAGGCACAGTCCTATAGTGTATGACACCGGCAATTTCGCTTTGTTCATGGGGAGAGGCTTCCTTCCTCAGGCATCCGCTGCATGCATGCTTACAAGGCATGTTCTCCTCCAGGACCACGATAGCAAGAGAACGGGTGGGTGCTACCCATACCAAGTTCGGTTGCGTGTTCATCCTGATTGGGTCGCATTTCTTGGACCAATGGTTTTCGAAATGCTTCCACAGATGCTGCGATAACTGCTCGTGCAATATGACTCTGCACTTGTTGTTCTGACTTGAGCTTGTTGCTCATTATTCTCTCCTAATATATGTTACCGTTTTTGGTGTCCCGTTAAGGACTTCTTGGAGGTCTCGTGTCTAACTTCACTTTCTGTTTTTTTGAGATAGGGAAGGTGTACAAAGGCCAGTTTTTACTATACAATAGAATCAATGAAAAAGCAAGACCTTACCAAATTAGCTCTCCCAGACTCCCCAGGGGTCTATTTTTTTCGTGATGAGGACGGGGGTATTCTCTATATCGGGAAGGCAACATCTTTGAAGGATCGCGTACGAAGCTACTTCAATCCGGACCTTATGAAGACGAGAGGTTTGCGATTGGTCTCCATGGTCACAATATCACACACCGTCACCTATCAGGAGACAGGGAGCGTGCTTGAGGCACTTCTCTTGGAGAGCAAGTTCATCAAAGAGCATGACCCTTTGTATAACACCAAAGAGAAGGATAACAAGAGCTTCACATGTGTGGTCATCACCAAGGAAAAGTTCCCACGAGTTCTCACTATGCGTATCAGGGAATATGAAAAGCAGTTTTCAAAGAAAGACTCTGTTGCAGTCTATGGACCGTTTGCTTCCCTCTCTCAACTTCGTATCGCTATGAAAATAATTAGGCGTATGTTCCCGTACAGGGACACGTGCTTACCCAGCCAAGGTCCACAGTGTTTCAATGCTCAAATCAAGCTCTGTCCAGGGGTTTGTATGGGACAAATTACAGAGACAGATTACAAAAAGAATATCAGCAATATCAAGAAGCTCTTCGAAGGAAAAAAGACAGAAATAAAGAAATCACTTGAAAAAGACATGAAAGAATACGCTAAGAGACAACTATTCGAGAAGGCCGCACAGGCACGTAACACCATATTTGCACTAGACCATATTAAGGACGTGAACCTTATCCAAGAAGAGGAGATAGTGTCTTTTAAGACAACTAACTTTCGTATCGAGGCCTATGACGTGGCACATATATCAGGGACATCTCGCGTCGGTGTCATGGTTGTCCTTGATGGAAAAGAAAAGGCTAAAGATGGGTACAGGAAATTCAAATTGGAGGAAAAGGTCAATGACGATTATGAAGGCTTGCGTCAAGTCCTTACACGACGTTTCCGCCACACGGAATGGCGATACCCGGATTTGGTCGTCATCGATGGAGGTCTTCCTCACAAGCAGGTAGCCGAAAAAGTTTTAGCGAATCTAGGACTCTTGATTCCCTGCGTGTCGGTTGTGAAGGACGAACGTCACAAACCAAAAGACATTCTTGGAGATAAAGTACATGTGGATTACCATACAAAGGAAATACTTTTAGCTAACGCTGAAGCACACAGGTTCGCTATCGGTTACCACAAGACCTTACGCAACAGGCTCTCATAGAAACATGATGACATGGGTGTCAAGAGTAGCTATTGACACGGGAGTGAGGGACAAAAATAATGGCTTTTAGCCTCTTCAAGGTACAATTTATATATTAATAAAATGATGTAAAAAATAGAGCGTTACGTATGTCCATCCTACCAATAATTAAGAAGAGAAATGGGGAGATTGTTCCTTTTGAGGTATCCAAGATAGAGTCGGCAGTGAAGAAGGCATTCGTGAGTGTGACGCGGGACGAAAAAGCTGCAGTATCCAAACATATTGCCGAACTCGTCGGAAAGGAGCTTGAGCTTGAGGCAATAACTCGGGATGGCTATGTTCCAAGCGTAGAGCATACCCAGGACTTGGTAGAGAAGCACATCATGGGGGCTGGATTTTTCGACGTCGCTAAGGCATACATCATTTATCGTTACGAACGTACCAAGGAGCGTGAGGAGGTTAAGTTAGAGACGCTTGAGAAGGTAGAGGAAGGGGGAGTTTTCATCACCAAAAAGAGTGGCAAGAAGGAGCGCTTCGATATCGCCAAGGTCCGGAAGTCAGTCATATACGTCATCACCGGATATGAAAAGGATATCGACGTGGACCAGATAGTGAACCAGATCAAGCTTGAGATTTACGAAGGGATGCCGACTCGTGAGATTAGTAAGGCGCTCGTGATGACACTTCGCTCTATGATTGAACTAGATCCAGTCTATTCCTATGTTGCTTCTCGTATGATACTCGCTCAGATTAATGAGGACTTGCTCGGGGATAAGCTTGATTACAGTAATATCGATGCACAATATAAAGAGACCTTCGTGAATGGTATACAAGAAGGTGTGAAGAGGAAGATACTTGATACTCGCATGGCTAATTTCGACCTTAGTCGTCTCTCACAAGCACTCGTTCGTACACGGGACGACTTCTTCATGTATCTTGGTTCTCAGACGCTCTACGAAAGGTACCTCGTTCGTGATGCTGAAGGTGATGGCAAGA
>JAYVXX010000019.1:0-8559 GCA_043784805.1 Minisyncoccota bacterium
TTGAGCTCTTGCTCATGCCGGTTACGGAATGGATGGCGCTCCTCTCGAATGATGCGATCTGGGATGAACATCCCGATTTTTCCCGGGACACGACGCAGGATTTGACGCTCACAGCACTCCTCAAGATGGGACGACTCAAACTGGCCTGAACCTCTAGGCCTACGACCCCAGACCGGAATCGAAAGATTCCTGTCCGGGGTCTTTCTTATTGTAAGCCTCGAGTAAAATGTTGCGCTCTTTAAGAAATGCAAAATGCTCTGGGATTCCAGGAGTTGGCAATGTTGTGAATATCTCTATCTTCCGAGCATTAGCGTCTTGCTTCAATTCCCCACCAACAACTTCTACCTCTACTACCACACTTATAGTATGGACCAACAGGTCACCTCGCTTCTCTTCTGGGAATTCCATGAAGCCAAGCTGCTTCCCGAACTTCACATCAAAACCAGTCTCGTTCTTTGCTATACGAAGTGCAGCTTCTTCAATTCTCTCCCCTTTGTAGAGAGTGCCTCCTGGAATATGCCATGACCCAATATGCGGTTCGATCGCGCGTTGTATCAAGACAATGCCGCCATCTTGTGCGCACACAATGAGGTCTACATTGAATCGAGGTACCCTGCTATAGATAGAAGCAAAGTCTTCATTTGAAAGTCGGAAGGGTGTTTGCATGAGGTGTAAGATTCTTTAAGGATATCTGCAAAGTATACAAAGCACAGGACTATTACACAATTGCATCAAAACCCCTTGATAAGAGTTTATTTTTCTATATAATGGAATATACACTTTATTCAAGCGGATTATCACTTTTATCACGATTCTATTATGAAAACAGCCCTGGTATGTGGAGCAGGAGGATTTATCGGTGGACACCTTGTACAACGTCTTAAGGATGAGGGCTTTTGGGTCCGTGGCGTCGATATAAGACCAAATGAATTCAGAGACACCGGCGCTGATGAATTCATAGTTGGAGATTTGCGTGACCAGAAGCTCTGTGAGAGTCTCTTAGATAGGCCATTTGACGAGGTATACCAGCTCGCAGCTGATATGGGTGGAGCTGGATACATATTCACTGGTGAGCATGACGCTGATATCATGCACAACTCCGCAACGATCAATTTGAATATGCTTCACTATGGCCAGAAGATTGGTATCAAGAAAATCTTCTATTCATCATCTGCATGCATCTACCCGCTCTATAACCAGCTTGACCCAGAAAATCCAAAGTGTTCTGAAGAGTCAGCATACCCTGCTTCCCCTGATAGTGAGTACGGCTGGGAAAAACTCTTCAGTGAAAGACTCTATCTTTCTTATAGCAGAAATTATGGCATGCAAGTCCGTGTCGCACGTTTCCATAATATCTTTGGACCAGAAAGTGCATGGACCGGTGGAAAGGACAAAGCTCCTGCTGCGGTATGTAGGAAAGTTGCTGAAGCCAAAGATGGCGGCGAAATTGAAATCTGGGGAGACGGGCGACAGACACGATCATTCCTCTATATTGATGAATGTCTCGAAGGTATGCGCCGATTGATGGACTCTGATTTCATGGGACCAGTCAATATCGGATCAGAGGAAATGGTTACCATCAACCAGCTCGCTGAAATGGCTATGGATATTGCTGGTAAGAAATTGACGCTCAAGCATATCCCTGGTCCACTCGGTGTACGAGGAAGGAATTCCGACAACACACTGATTGAAGAAAAGCTCGGCTGGAAGCCACATTTTTCACTTAAGAATGGTTTAGAGATTACCTATACATGGATACACCACATGGTGGAAACTAAGAAAAAATAACTCCTCGAAGAAACTGGTCCCACCGCCTACGAACTTATTTCCCTAGGCGCAACTGGAATGTTGCCTCCAAAAAGCACCATACGGTTGCATGGGTTTTACTACTATTCAGATGGGACAGTAGAAACACAATATCTTGATGCCACGGAAAATATTGAAATAGTTAAAGTTCCTGTGCGAGAAATTGATTCACTTCTGTTGAGTGGAAAGACTACTGCCACCGACACTATTTCTTTAATTGCACTAGCAAAAATAAATTCCCAGAAGCATTTCAATAAAAATCTACTGTCTTGCTTTGTAGAGAGACACACCGCTTGTCCCCCCACTACTTCTCACCACCTGATATCGCGTTGCGAGTATTCCCCGGATTCTAACATCATATACATCATAGACCTCAAGCGGTTGCTGTACGAAGACTTTACTCTTTGTATTAGTGTTCAAAAAAGCAATTAATGTATCCATTTCCTTCGGAAATACAATATCCGGGACGCCCGGCACATCAATCACTGATCGTGTGTTCGTTTCCGCATAATAGATGCCTTGAGTAAGAGGACCTAAGATAAGCACTCTCTCTCCTCTGGTCGTTTCCTTCTTCAAAAACTCAATATTCGTATCGTAATAATTGTTCGTAGTGTACGAAGTGAAAACATCCTTTTTAATCATCGCGGCATACTTGGGAGTATTGTAGAGCAAGTTAAACGGAGCAGAAACCAACATCAAAAATAGTCCTGAAAATACGACATACTCAGCATAGGTTCTATTTTTTTCATTACGAAGACGGATGAAGAGCTTGTCCGCAAAAAATACAACAAGTATGAGTGCCGGATACCACACCCGAAACAGGGTGACATCGCTTGACTGGCCTTCATAGTACGCGAAGAGTCCAATACCAGTAGAAACAAGAAGTGCGATTATCTTCTCGTCAAACCCGATTGTCCTATCACACATCGCCCGTATCACACAGAAAAGTCCAACCAGGTACACAAGAATCACGACTGACCAGATATGTGGTGGTGAGACCAAAGGTATCATGAAATAGCCGGAAAGGAACATCTTCTGATACAAGAAGAACGAGGCCATATGTGGAAGCATCCCTGATTGAATATACGTCCCTGCCGTGAAAACTCCAACAGCTAACATGACACCAATCGCAGCGAAGAATCCATGCTTACAGAGGTTGAGCAGGAATCTTGATACTGAAGAGAATGTGGCAATCTCCTGATAGCTGAGCATCACCATCCATGTCAAAAAGACAATAACACCGACATCAAAGTTCCATAGCATAGCAGTGCCATAGATAAAGAATGAAGCATAGTAAAGAAGCTTGCTAGGGTTTTTAAAGTACAGCGCAGAAAGGAAGAGTGAGAGTGTCGGAAAGATATATCTCACTGGCCAATACTGATAGTAATACTCCGGCGTGAGACGAGTGGCAAGCAATGTATAGAATAAAACAAACAAGAAACCAAGATACAAGATGATTCTATCCTTGATAATAAGTTTCATGAACCTAAACACGAAGTAGAGCGAAAGGACTGTGAATAATGCCATGACTACTGAGAATGTAAAAACACTGAGCCCTATGACTTTGAAGATTGGTGTTAGATAGAATGGGAATAGTCCGTACAAACCATTTACATTTACCAACATGCTTTTACCCGCAAATAACTGGCTCACCGGATAGATCATCGGATCAAGCGTGAGTGGTATGAATCCTGGAGTGAGCACCATGACGTTTAAGAAAAAGGTGATGATAAATCCAAGAATGGTAACAGCCCGTAAGAATAGTAGAACATCATCATTTCGCGAGAATCTATTCTTGAGGAAATACCAAAGGCACAGTGGAAAGAGAAAAATACAGAAGACGTACATGCCACATCCGAAAAATGTTGCGCTGTCTAGAATGAAATAAAAACCAGTGAGAGCAAGTCCTGCATAGAACCAGAAAAATAATACACTAAGAGTTTTCCATGCTACATATGGATACCAGGCCCTGTAGATATACTCCATCAAGCCATTCCATCTCTTCATAAGATGATAAACAACAAGTATGATAAGAGGAGAGAAAAGAGCCCCAATGATGAATTGCATGCGTTCGATGGGTTTTGGGCGAAAGCCTTTGTAGAAGGTATTGAGGTATGTATCTCCGGCATTTTTTAAAAGAGTTGCTACATCCGGTCGATAGAGTTTGGAAACAAGGGCAACAATGAAAGAAAGGATAACGAGTGAGACAAAGATCGTCATTATAAAAACTATCTGCTCCTTACCATTCTCTCGTGAATGATTATTTACCTCCACATGTGAAGCCTCATCAAAGTAGCTTCTGTAGATTACTCGAAGCATCACCAAGAGAACTATAATGAGGAAAGTCTCCACCAATGCCTGATATGCTGCACCACCGAATAATGTGACGTCCCCTGACCAATTAATGATACTACCAAAAAATTGTTTATAGATTGGAATACTTGATTTTCCTAACGTAACATCTGTAGGAACAATGAAGACATCATACACCGCTTTAGTCACATCAGAGAGGTCAGAGCGTATGACAGATGTACTTTCAGTATTGAATTTCTGCCATGTAGCAACCTGAGAACTAGTAAAAGAAAAAGTTTTTTCGCCGAGACTGATATCCACTCTTGAGATTTTCGACAGATCGCTTTCATAGATGCCGATTAAGAACTGCTTAACGAAGACGCCACGTACGAGCCATGGATCCTGATTGGAGTTAGTAGAAGTGATGAGTGTGTAGTTCCCAGCGCGCGCCAGCTGCATGAAGCGCTTGACGTACGGTACCTGATCCCCACGCGCGTCTATCACTGAGAGCTTGACCGGCTCAACAATCTGCTTACTCCCGATAACCGCGATCATCTGTCCTAGGAATACGAGCCCGAAAATGACGAAAGGCAATAGATAGTACGATGCCTTGATATCGTCCTTAAAGACCTTGTGAAGAAGCAACCAGAAGCGAGACATGGTAGTTTGTTAAACGGAAGAATCTGACTTTCGCATAAACACGAAGAAGTATGATCCTGCATAGTTTATGGAGAGGCCTGCCAAAATACCAATAGCCTGTGCGAGAAGACTGTTGAATGAGAAGAAAACCAGGATATCAAGGACGAGCAAGTTCAGGACAAGGCTGAAGATGTTAACGAATACATATCGTATATAACTTGTAACATTCGGCCTTCCTGCAGTTACATGCTTAAAAGACCATAGGTGATTTAGAAGATAATTTTGAGTCACCGCAACTGCGAAGGCACAAACTGAAGAAATATTAATACTAAGATGCGCAAAATGTGATGTGAGGTAGAAAACTAGCAAGTTGGTCGCCGTTCCCAAGAAGCCTACGATAGCGAATCGAAAAAGACTGCTTGCATAAAAACCTTGGAGTTTCTTGGATGCGAATACGACTCCGAGCACTGAGAGAACACTGTGTTTGTATTTTTTAAGTAGGGTCATGGTTATTTGCTGAAGCGTAGCTTCATAAGTGTAAAAAAATAGGTGAACATGAATGCTACAAGATTCCTTTTGGTCTCCCCAAACATCCTCTTCTTGAAAGAGAATGGCAATTCTAAGATACGTAACGTCTTCTTTGACCTCTTTAATTTAAACAGGATCTCCTCGACGATGTCAAAGTTATTACACGTGAGCATTAAGTGTTTGATATCCGCTGTTTTGTAAAGTTTGAAGCTATTTGATACGTCTTTGCAATTCAAGTTTAGTACAATGGAATAGATCAGATTAAGGACGACGCTCATCAGTATCAGCATCCTGTTGTTGTCAGTCTCGCCACCTTTTACATACCGTGAAGCGATCACCACATCATGGTTGTGTCGATGTTCGTACAAGTTCTTGATGAACTCCGGCGTATGCGAGCCATCAGCATCCATGAAAATACTATACTCCCCTTCTGCGTGTTTGATCCCTGTTCGGATAGCATCACCATAATTATTTCCCACAGCCCTGTTGAGATAACGTACGCCTTCGATATTACAGACAGATTTGGTGTTGTCCATCGATGTCATCGTGTCGACGATGAGTATCTCATACGAGAGATGCATTCCGTGCAAGACTGATGAAAGTTTCGGCAAAATTACTCGAAGATTTTCTTCTTCTTTGTACGCCGGTATAATGATGGATAGGTCTTTGGTGCTCATGATTGTTTCCTAATTATTTCCTTGTAGTCCACTCTACCATATCTTTGATACCGCGGCTTGGATTTACTTTTGGAATCCAACCAAGGATTTCATTCACTTTCCTTATATCAGCGACGAATACTTTCTGGTCACTTTCACGTGGTGGCAGTTCTGTATAGACAAGCTTGGTTCCGACCTCATTTTCAAGAAGCTGGAATAGTTCAAGCAAAGACAGGCTGAACGCCGGACCTCCGCCGATATTGAATACTTCCCCTTGTGCCTTCTCTATATTCTTAACGGCCAAGAAGTAAAGCTCTATCATATCATCGACATGAAGTACATCCCTAACTTGCTTTCCATTTCCTGAAATAGTGAATGGCTCTTTCCTTCCATTCTTCGTCTGTATCGCCTGCTCACAGAACCAGCCGACCCACCCTTGATCATACGTTGAGTACTGCCTTCCCCCATACATCGAAGAATGCCTGAACACGACGGTCTTTAAGCCATAGACCCGATGATAATCAAGTATGTACTGATCAGCAGAGCCTTTGGAGCAACCATATGGCGAGGAAAAATCAAGAGGTGTGGACTCAGGTAATCCTAAGGGGAAATCTGGCAACTCATATCGCATATCCTTTTCTATGTATGTGTAGTTCTCAAGGTCCCCATAGACCTTATTAGTAGATGAGTAGACTACCGCACATTTCGGAGCATGTTTTCTCACCGCTTCAAGCATATTAAAAGTTCCCAGGGCATTGATCTCAAAATCCTTTCGAGGATTGGCAATCGAAGTCGTCATGGCAACTTGTCCTGCCAGATGGAAAAGGACATCTGGCTTATGCTCTTCTACCACTCGTTCCACGTCATTAGCATTCCTCACGTCACCATGAACGAAAATAAAACTTCCGATACTTCGCAACCACTCCAGATTCTTATCAGCTCCAAGCCGTGAAATATTATCAAAAACAACAAGATCGTCCCCGCGTGAAATCACTTCTTTTGCCAAGTTGGATCCCAAGAACCCACATCCGCCATTTATCAGGTATTTCATTTCGTTGTTTTATTATTTAATAATTCAATCTCTACCATCTTTTTTAGGCCGTTAGCTAGAGTATACTCTTCTACCCACCCAAGCGCCTTAATTGCTAAAGAGTCCGATGAAGCTGTCATGACTTCGTTTTCCCTGTAGGGTAACGCGCCGAAAGCAAGTTTTGTCGTAGTATTCTTCATCATATCTCGCACCATACATACGACTTCCTTGATGGTTACTACTTCTTTACCACACACTTGGAATTGGTAGAGGCCTTTTTCCAATTCTGGAATATGATTAATTACTTTTATGAAGGCAGTGACGACATCATCCACGTACGTAAAATTCCTTTTCTGTTCGCCGAGAGTAAGGTCAATTTTCTCTACGTTCTTCACAAGCTGATCAACGATATACGAAATAAACTTGGTCGTATCATCCCCAGGACCATAAAAGTGACCTAATTCGACGTTCACGCATACGAGATTGCTTTTATAACCTATGAGCCAATCGAGGAACTGTTTCTTGGAAAGCGAATAGTGGTTGATTCCCTTGTCCAAGATAGTGTCAGTATTGATAAAACTCTTGACGTTATATTTCCTACCGCATTCAAGAAGTTTGATCGGAAGGACAAGGTTTGCCTCGATCACCTGCATCGGGTTCACTGATTTTCTTCCATAGTTCGTCGCGCAGTGTAATATGTAGTCGATAGCATTCTCTTCAAAGACCTGTTCTAAGTTTATCTCGTCGAGATTATAGGTGATGACTTTCTTGATGACAGGATCTATACGGAACGTATTTGACGATGACCTCTTGAGGACGATCATCTTATATGTGACATCCCCATGAAGTTGAGTGATTGCACGCAAAATATGACTTCCAAGATAGCCAGTTGCTCCCGTCATGAGGATAGTGAGACTTTTGCCAGATTGTTTCATAGTTTATAGGTTCATTTTATCAATCTCCACTTCAATACCTGAAAGGGTCGTGAAGCTCGGGACATAGCCAAGAACCTTGCCAGCTTTCCTACTTTTTGAAAAATATGATTTTTTACTTAAACCTGATGTCTTTCCTTTTTTAACATCTCTCACTTCATAGATGAGGCCATGATGCTTTACAAAGAATTGTAGCAGTTCAAACTTTGAAACTGGTTTCTTGCTGTACACATCAAAGGCATCATTTATCTTCCCATGCTTCATGACGAGCCTGATAAGGGCAAGCAAATCTTTCGGCGTGCTGTAATCTCTCATGATATCTTCTGATGTTGTTACGAATATCTTCTTATCTCGCAGAGAACGCGTAATTTCTGACATGAGGAAACCTGATTCGACGTCAACTAAGCTGCTGAAGAATGCGAATACCCTTAGGTCAACAATATGTAAATGTGCATGCGCACGATGTTTCGCTTCAGAATGTAGCTTGGCGATTGCGTAGCATTCGTTCGGTCCTATATCCTTCATACTGAAAACAGATTGTGTAGCATCATTGATTGCATCTTTTGAGTTGTTGCCGTAGACTGCTCCGCTGCTCATATTGATACAGAGTGTCTTTGGTTTCTTAGAAAGATAGTCAAGAATCAGCTCATCCATATCCTCTGTTACTTTAAAAATT
>JAYVXX010000020.1:0-2572 GCA_043784805.1 Minisyncoccota bacterium
AAAGCTCTCTCTTGGAGAGGCAACGTATACCATCGATGGCATACTGTGCCACGATAAGGGGTGTTATGAAGACGCTCTCAAGGCTCGAGGCCTACGGCCAGTCTCCGCCGAACCTGTGGCGTATAACCGCAAAGCTATCGGATGGCACTCGTGACCGACTTTTGGAATGGCCGGCGGCATAACAACGAGCCGTGGTCAAACCCAAATTCGTATAAGCCGGAGCCGCACGACAAATCTGGCGCCCGGTGGATTATTGTTCTGACCGTCTTGTTTTGGATTGTTTTATACATAGCCCTCTAAAAATGGGGGCCTTTTTATCTAAGTTTATCGTCCTACTCGCTAAACTTTATAAACTTCTGTGTCCTATCCCCCGACCACAAGTGGTGCAGGGGCGCCGAGGTGTACCTCATCCATCTTTCGATGAGGGGATAGAACACTACCTTAGTATACTACCTATTGCTTAGCTATTACTTTCATATCTTTACCTGTTGTTTTGAGGATAATAGTATGGATTGCTTCACTTGTTGTTTTTGCCATTTCACATTTTACTTTACTTGTTGTTTTTGCCATTTCACATTTTACTTTAAATTCTTTGTCTTTATGTACTGAGGACATAACATCTTGTTTTTATTAGTGCTTTTTCATACTATTTGTTTAGGTTATAGTCTTTTAAGAGGGAGGAAATATCTTGAATAGCTTGGTTATAACCACCGTCTTCGTGAATCCAACACATTTCTTCCATACAATGTGAGTGTGAATCATGAGGGCAATCTTTCTTCATCTCCCTCACATCTTTTTTAAAAGCTTCTAGGAGGGCGGTGTCACGAGTGAGTAGGTAAGATTTGAGTTCGTCTTGTTCTTCTGTAAAATCTATCCCATTTAGTATCGTTCCATTCTCGTCTCTAATCAGATAGATTCTTTCAGTGCCATTAGGGTCAGTTTCAAGCCCCATCAATTCATAAAACCTCTCATCAAACTCCTTATCCTGTTTCTCTTGTTCTGTTTTGTAGTTCATATACTACTCTATAGTCTTATAAATAATGCTTATGCGGGGGAGGGTCATAGGATTAGTCGATTGGTTGAATCGCTACGTGAATGTTTACCCACACATCTGAAGGAGCTTTAACACCCTCTAAGAACGCGGCTACCGGATTGCCTTCTGCACTGCCATTCGGATAAATTAGCGTTTGAAGCCAGCCCGGAGCTTCTAAAACGTTCTGTCTTACGTTCCAGACAAATGGCACAGTAACATCTATATGTAAGTGGCTTTCTTTTTTCATATACTCTCTGGTGGCTTATCGAGTAATTCATTGTTCTCATACAAGTTGCCGATGACTTCACCTTCATGCAATCGGTAAGGTTGCCAGCGTTGTTCGACCCATTTTACCTCCTCTATCACTATTACTTCGTTCATCGCCTTCACCTCAGTTGAAAGTATTGCAGCTCCGCTAACATAATTTTCCGAAAACTTCAGCAAGTCTCCTTCATATATTTCCTTTCCATTCTTGTCGAGGAGTCCTGTGAATTGCTGGCATACAAAATTTTCATCTTCAAATAAAGAAAACTGCATTGTATAACTCGCTGTTGAAAGCCACTTCCAGTCTCTCATCTCTAAATTCTTCTTATCCCATGCACGAAATTTTATTATTCTGTTCATATACTATTTGTTTAGGTTAGGGGTTAGTAGCTCTGGTGACTCATAGATGTTGCCAATGATTTCAACATCTTTATATTCACTGATTTTCATAGTGTTATATATCTTTAGTATTAGCTTGTAGGAGTACAAGTAGGTCGGCAATAACTTCTTGTCTGCCATGATTCTGACCTATTTGGTACGAATCCGACCCTTGTACACTTCTCGTTTTTTCATAGTTATCCGTCCACTCCACCAACTCCTTTCGCTGCTGCCGCACGGCTTCCACAAGTGCGGCGCGAAGCCAATTTTCAATGTCTATATCTACTAATTCACCAGACAGCTCAGTTAGCTCCTCCACCTTTTTCTCTATAAAGGTTTTCATAGTGTTATTTGTTTATTCTATCAATAAGCCACAGACCACACGCAATAAATACAAGAATAATTCCTATTGATATTCCCAACCCTATTCCTGCGGCAACAATGTTAAGCAGTGTGTTTGTAAAGTTTTCCATGTAGATGTGTTAGTAAGTAGCTTGTCCCAGAAGGGTTTGGTATTGGTTCCATTTAATGTGAGGTCATAGAATTCTCGTGCATACCAACGCCATTCTGGTTGTGTATCTCTCTCCCATCTTTCATTCTATCCCAATGTCTTTCCTAAACACTGCCAAAAGGTGGGGTCAAAAGCTGTTTCCTCATGAGATATATATTGATTATAATCTTCATACAGGCCCCAGTCCCCGTAAATATTATCAAGGTCTCCATAACCTTCAGGCATTTTCCATCCACCTTTAATCGCTATTTTGTATGCTTCTATAGGAATCATATAGTTATTTCATTTATACGGATAAAATACTTCGTACCGGCACCAGTCAATAAGAGTTCTACCCAGTGACATCCTATCGCGCAGAAAAGTGAGTTTCCAGTATATCTTTTCTT
>JAYVXX010000021.1:0-2558 GCA_043784805.1 Minisyncoccota bacterium
CAGAAATTAGGCGTGACCTTCGGTCACGCCTAATTTCATTTTTCTTATTAAAGTTCTTTTGCTATTATATTATGTAGTGTATCAAGTATTGGTATTTACTAACCACTAGCAACTAGTCACTAACCACTACCCCTATGGCATCCCTCGAAGAACTCCGTGCAGAACGACTCAAAAAGCTTGTCGCCTTAGAAGCTCTTGGCACATCCGCTTACCCAAGCGTATCAAGAAAGTCTCACGATCTCCGAGATATTCTCGCCGATTTTACCCTCCTAGAAGGAAAAGAGAGATCAGTTATCGTAAGTGGTCGTGTGATGACATCTCGTGGGCAAGGCGCTATCGCCTTCATTGATCTCTATGATGGTACGGCTCGCATGCAGGTGGTTATCAAGCTTCCAGAGTCAGAAGAAGAGACAATGAACTTTTATCGTGACTTTGTAGATACGGGTGACTTCATCGAAGTGACAGGAACATTATTCGTCACTAAATCAGGTCAACAAAGCATTCTTGTGAGTGATATGAGTATGCTTGCAAAGGCACTGCTCCCATTGCCCGACAAGTATCACGGACTACAAGATGAGGAGATACGTATGCGTGAAAGATATCTTGATATCTTAACGAATGACGAGTTGCGGGACATCTTCATCAAGAAAGCAAAGTTCTGGGACGTCATACGGAATTTTTTGAAAGGAAAGAAATTTTTGGAAGTTGAGACTCCGACAATTGAAGTGACAACTGGGGGGGCTGAGGCGAGACCGTTCTCCACGCACCACCATGATTTTGACATTGATGTATTCATGCGCATCTCCGTTGGTGAATTGTGGCAAAAGCGTCTTATGGCGGCAGGGTTTCCACGTACCTTTGAGATAGGAAGAGTTTATAGAAATGAAGGATCGTCTCCTGAACATGTGCAGGAATTTACTAACTGCGAATTCTATATGGCATACACTGACTATCAGGATGGTATGATACTTGTTGAAGAATTATATAGGACCATTGCCCAAGAAGTCTTTGGTACGACACTCTTCACAACCCGTGGGCACACCTTTGACCTTACGGACGAATGGAAACGGATTGATTATAGGGAAGAAGTGATACGTCAGACGGGTATTGATATCACTATAGCGCAAGATGAAGAAATCGTTGGTAAGTTGCGTGAACTACATGTAAAGTATGATGGCAATAATCGCGAACGGTTGGTTGATACGCTCTGGAAGTATTGCAGGAAGAGTATCTCAGGTCCGGCATTCCTTATCAATCATCCACTCCTTATAGCTCCGCTTGCAAAAGCTAACGCCGATAGAATAACTGCACAGATATTCCAACCAATCTTCGCGGGGAGTGAGATAGGCAAGGGTTATAGTGAGTTGAATGACCCAATCGATCAGCGAGCGCGTTTTGACAAGCAGCAGGAGCTTTTGACAGGAGGGGATGAGGAAGCGATGATGGCAGATCATTCCTTCATCGAGATGCTTGAGCATGGTATGCCACCAACGTGTGGTTTCGGATTCGGCGAGAGACTCTTTGCGTTTTTAGCAGATAAGCCGATACGTGAGGTGCACATGTTCCCATTGGTACGCCCGAAAGAGTAGTACATTCTCTGCTCTAGGTTGGTGTCACAGTGAGAATGTTACCTTCTATAAAAACTCAAAGTTCTTAATTTTTTTGAAGAGCTTTGAGTTGAAGTCTTGTAAGCTATGGTTTAACCCAAGTAGTTCCTCGACGCTCTATGTTAGTCAACTGGGTTGTGTTCGTATCTACGATCATGTCTTAACGTTTTGTGTCGAGGCAGTTGATTTTTAAAACGAAAACTGGACAAAATTTGATATTTATTGTAATATCAAGTATAGGTGTTCCCCACAATCCAACCCCACAACACGAAATGGAGTGAATAATGAACGGTATTTTAAAACCCAATAGTCACCTTCCAGCGCATCTTAACAATATGGAAGTGAGGAAGATTCAACCAACCGACATGCTCCTCATTGAGGGTGCCGAGTACCCACTGCTTCCTAACATCAAGGACTATACCATTTTCAATGGTATGTCCTTTCGTAACCAATATCACAGTAGTGATGCATGCAAAACCAAGAATTTGTCAGACCAAATGATAGTGACCCAGATCCTCTGGTCTCATGACATCGTCTTTGACTGCTTGTATAAGGAATATCCTCATGCAATAGAAAGACTTGCTGAGCGGTGTGCCTATGTGAAGAATCCTCCTCAGACCCTCAAAAATAACCCAGAAGAGTTGAAAAGAAATCGGGCTGAGTATGTACTTGCAATCAAGAAGCACATAACGCAGATCAGGGTCGGAATAATTTTTTCTCTATTGGAGCATCCAATTACTCATGGAATTTTTGCACTGGAAGGATTGCGTACCGGGGAAGATAACAGAAGAAAGGAAACTCCACAATTAGCACCGTTTGTTAATCCAATTTCTAGACTTCTCAACAATCTTGGGAAAGGTATTTTACCTACGGAGGAGAATTTCCTCCAGATTCCGGAAGATATGTCGTTGCGACCTCTTCTCTACCTCTGGACACTAGTGTATTTCTTGG
>JAYVXX010000022.1:0-2547 GCA_043784805.1 Minisyncoccota bacterium
AGGAGGATATACTACGCCTGTCAAAAGAATAATGACAAAAAGTAAATATGGAAGCTCGTGTGAGCGTTTGGTACTGGCTACTATGATATATAAAGAGGAAATTAAAAATCACTTGCGGAAGAACTGACATGTATATTATTTTTTATAATAAAACAGATCTTTGTCAAGAATTTTTCTTTCTGAAGCGTTCAATCATAGTAACAGAATTAGGGAAACTGCACAACCAGAAAAACCTCTCTCGTATGTGGAGAAGTCTGGTAAAAGTGTTGTAAATTAAAGTATACTGGTATGACGTATGGACGAACAAACACCAGAAAATGGCACCCCTCCACCTGGAAAACTTCCAATAACTCCTCCTGGGGAGGTCTTTTCCAATAAACCTCTCGTGACAACCGGGCAGGAACCGACTACACCTATCCAAAAACCAAAAGTTGGTGGGGGTGAGATTAAAAAAACACCAACCCCCGAAGAGCTAGAACTAGTACAAAAAAAGACAGCAGCTCACAAACGCCTTTCAGAAGTTGAAAGCAAGCTTAAAAAGTTACATAACAAAATACAAGAGAACAGAGCAACAATTCTTAACACCTATGAAGAAAGCAGTATCGAAGAATTATCGCGGCAATTTGAAGAATCTTTTAAAAAGATAGCTATAGCTATCGGCAATTCAGAATCTCTTCAAGATATAGAAGGTCTATACAGGACAATAGATGCCGAAGAACAAAACATCTATGAACTCAATAATGAAATTGAAGAGCTTATTTCCCATACTGAAGAAAAGGAAGAACTAGCCCCTCAAGAGATTAGAAGAGAGATGCCTCATCAACTTAGAGAACCTAATGGTAAATACGAAACACTTGCAGATATTCCTGACTTGCAGATTGGTCAAGAATTCGATGTTCTCAGTCGAGAAGGAACTCTTGCTAAGGCAAAAATTACTAGATTTTCTGGAAATGGGAATGACACCAACATAAGCTTTTTGGAAACTAATGCTACCGGCAACACAGTCGAACAGACCATCCCTCTAGATACTTTCGGGCGAGCGATTAGGAATGCCTACCTGGAAAAGGTGAGGCGGGCGGAAGCCGAGAAGAGACTAGCGGACACAGAAGCAACAAAGAATACTGCCAAGACGCAGACAGTAGTGAATGTGAAGAAGACATTTGATACCTCCTACCTAAAATCAGAACATGTCCCCAACACATTCAATGTAGGAAAGACATTTATGCTTCAGAATTATGAGAGGGGATTGGTAGAAGCCAAGGTAATTGGTTTTGGAAAAGGAGTAGAAGGAGAAACAATCATATTTGAAGAAACAAATGCAAAAGGTGAAAGCCTCGGAGGAGAACTGCCTACCGCTATTTTCATGATGAGTATTAGAAACGCCATACAGGAAAAGGAGAGGCGAATAGAAGTCGATAAGAACAAGCAACGGTCAAAAGTATTAAGAGCCTCATCAAGACCAAAGCCCTTGGATGAGGATGATGCTGCACGAGCTTTTGCCGAGTATGAGGCGAACAGAAGGAATGAGGATGTAGACGAGTACAATGGGAGAACTTCTGCGAAGAAGGTCTTGCTTTCTAGTATCCCGAAGAAATCAACCACTCCGCCTACTACTCCAGTCACTAGCCCTATGATACCACCAGCTGGTGTTGTTCCTCCGGTTGGAACAGGTGGAGCCTCTTCTGGTGGGACTCTTCCGCCAGTTCCACCATCTGGCCTAACTACTCCACAGCCTGTCCCACCGGCTAACTCTCCGCCTACTCCGCCGGTTCCACCAGCCGGACCGCCAAGTGCTCCAGGTATACCAGGTCATGGGTCAGCACCACGCCCGCTTGATATCTACAGTGTTTGGCCAACCTATATTTATGTGAAGAAAGAAAAGAACAAGAATGTGTGGATTTCTTCCAAGGACCCGAGGAACATCGTAGAACTTCAGGATACTGAAGGGTGGTCACGGGAGGAAGCAAATGGAAAACCAGTACTTGCTGACTATCTCAAATTCATCACCGAAGGGAACAGTAAGATACGAACTCTTAAGTGGACCCTCTTCCGTGATGTTATCGACACCAAGAATCAGTACATCGCCGCCCTTGGCAACCTCTCTTTGGACGCAGCAGAGATACTACGTGAAGACCTCCGCATACAAGTTGATGCGGCTAAGGAAATCTGGGAGAAGGAGAAGGTCAAGCTAGAAGGCGAGGAAGTCCTTCACAAGGAGCTTAAGACAGAGCAAGATGTCTTGAGCAAACTTGCCACACGTACAGAAAAAATCTTAAACCTGACCACTTCCGAAGCTGAAGTACTGGGCTTCACCGCGCGACTCACTGCACTAAGAAATTTTGGGGAAGTAGTTAAGGGCGCTATTAGTAGTGGGAATATAGAACAGTTCCGCGCACGTGTGGCCGAATATGCGAAAATGCTTGAGAAAAAGGAAGCAGTCCTTGATAAACTCTACGCTTGGGGAGGCACTAATGGTGTTCTTCGTCCAACTTCAAAACTTACTGCTGATATGAAAGTCGTCCGTAAAGGAGGCCAAGTTACAACTGT
>JAYVXX010000023.1:0-2534 GCA_043784805.1 Minisyncoccota bacterium
CTTCGGTGTGACACACGCCATCCCAGACAGTATGGGAGTCATTATCGAAACTCCGTATGGAGATATAGTCCACACTGGAGACCTTCGTCTTGAGCACAACGAAGGCATACCAACAGATGACGAGATTGACCGCTACAAAGTCTTCGAGAACAGGAAAACTCTTCTTCTCATGGCTGACTCAACCAATTGTGAGAACCCGGGATTCTCCATCTCTGATAGTGTTGTCTACCGGAATATCGAGACCATTATCCGTGAGACCGCAGGGAGACTCATCATCAGTACCTTCGCTTCACAGGTGGAACGTATGCTTTTCATGCTAGAGACTGCAGAGCGTTATGGCAAGAAAGTCGTCGTCGAAGGTAGAAGTATGAAGACGAATGTCGAGATTGCCAAGCTTGCCAACATGCTCAAAGTCAAACCAGAAACACTTATCGCACTTGAAGAGATACCTCACTACCCTGAGAATAAACTCATCATCCTGGCAACCGGCCAGCAAGGAGAGGAATTTGCAGCACTCGGACGAATTGCAAATAAGACTCATAAATTTATTCGCCTCACACCTCGTGATACCATTCTGATGTCATCGTCTGTCGTACCAGGTAACGAGCGGGCAGTACAGAACCTAAAAGATAAGCTGTCACGTCAAGGCGCACATCTCATCCACTACAAAACCTCCGATGTACACTCATCAGGTCACGCTAATGCGGAGGAGCTTCTTTGGATACATCGCAAGATTCATCCTAAGTTTTTCATCCCAGTACATGGCTACCACTATATGCTTCGCGTGCACGCTGACCTTGAACGTAAGCTCGGTATGATGGAAGAGAACATCGTCATCCCGGACAACGGTCTTGTTATCGAGATCAGAAATGAGGGAAATGCAATTATGATACTTAAAGAAAAGGCACCAGGCGAGATGATTGTGGTTGATGGAACATCGGTAGGTAAGATCCAGGATGTCGTCATGCGTGATCGACAGACGCTCGCCGAAGACGGTATGTTCGTCGTCATTGGAGTAATCGATAGTCACACACATACACTGAAGAAATCTCCTGATTTGATCTCCCGTGGGTTCGTCTACTTGAAAGAGTCCCAAGACCTCCTCTATCAGACCCGGCTCCTCACCAAAAAAGTGATTGATGACTCGCTCGCTCGTGGCGGATTCATGAACTTAGATCAGATGAAGCAGGATGTCGCCGAAGCAACTACCAAGTTCCTTCTTCAGAAGACCGCTAAGCGTCCGGTAATTATCCCTGTAATTATAAGCGTATAATAGCAACATAGAAACCTACGTACAGGAAAACTAGTGAGTGCTGAAAGTGCCCTCCATTTCTCTTTTTCCCTAGTCTCCACACCTCCTTACTTGATATACTGAAGGTAATATATGCATTCCATCCTCCGCAATAAACTGCTCTTGGTCACCTACGCAATGACATTCCTATATGCGCTCCATTATGCAATACCAGTGTATGCTACCTCATCATACCTTCATATCTATTTCAATTCTTCAATTGTGAGCGCAACTTATGTCGTTGCTAGCATTCTCGCACTTCTCACATCTATCAAAATTGCAAAATCAATCAAACGATTTCACTCCTATCGCTTCACGCTGGGAATAGCATTTCTCGAGATTATAGTTCTGACGTTTTTTGGCAACACAGGAAATCACTATCTCCTTCCTTTCATCTTTGTCATTCATTTTGTCCTTCAGACATTGTTATATATCATGCTTAATGTATTCATAGAAAGTTTTAGCGCCCACGCAAAAGTAGCAAGCATACGAGGACTATTTCTCGCAATCGTCAACTTAGGAATCCTCATCTCCCCACTCATCGGAGGCATCATACTTACTCTCTACTCTTTCAAAGTACTCTACACAGTTGCTGCACTCCTTCTTATACCATATATGTTCCTGGTACATAAGTATCTCTCTCATGTGAAAGAACCTGCCTACCACACCATAGACCTCATTGGTGCTCTACATCAAGCGTTGCGAGACAAGAACTTGAAAGCAGCTCTCATGGCTGCTCTCACTGTCGAATCATTCTACGCAGTGATGATCATTTATTCTCCTATCTACTTGAGCACCCTCGGGATACCTCTTACGACGTACATGACCATCATTCTTCCGATAGCTCTTATCCCGCTCGTCATCTTGCCATACGAGTTAGGATTCTTAGCTGATAAAAAATTTGGCGAGAAAGAAATGCTCATCATTGGCCTCCTTATCCTAGCCGTAACCACTTTCATATTTGTTGTTATTAGTGTTCCTAACGTACGCCTCTGGGCATTCGTCTTACTCTTTTCCCGTATCGGCGCGTCATTCGTCGAGACTATGGCTTTCGGTTACTACTTCAAGAAGATTGGTCCAGAAGACCCATCTCTGACTGCTCTCTTCATCAACATGCGTGGCACTGCAACCATTATTGTAGGGACAGTCGGTGTCATAGTGGCACCATTTCTCGTAACACGCCCACAATTGATGTTCCTTATCTTAGGATGTGCTATATTATGGAATATCTCCTATGTGCTTC
>JAYVXX010000024.1:0-8371 GCA_043784805.1 Minisyncoccota bacterium
CATCAAGACTGTCGGAGTCGAGCCAACCAATATCGCTAAGATCGCGAACGCGAATGGTATCGAGACGGTACAGGCGTTCTTCGACATTAAGACTGCAGAAGCTGTGAAGGCGAAGTATGGCGAGGCGTCACTGATCGTCACCACTAATACCTTTGCTCACATGCAAGGCTTAGGTGAGTTCATCATGGGAGCGTATAACCTACTGAAAGATGGTGGTAAATTCGTCTCAGAGACTCACTACCTCTTGAATGTTGTTGAAGGCGGACAGTTCGATACGGTCTATCATGAGCACTTGCGAACCTATTCATTGAAAGGTCTCGTGACGCTTTTTAATCAGTATGATTTCACTGTCACTGATGTAGAGCGTGGAGATAGGTACGGAGGAAATATCCGTGTACATGTCACTAAAGGAAAAGGACATCCTGTAGCGCAGGCAGTTACTGATCTTTTGGCTCTTGAAGAGAAGTCTGGGTTAGGGAAGCTTGAGACATTCACGAAGTGTGCAGAACGCGTGAAGGCTGCGAGATACCATTTCATGGAATTCCTTTTGAACGTGAAGAAGGAAGGAAAGACAATAGTAGGGAACTCATGCCCAGGTCGAAGTTCGACACTTCTTAACTACTATGGAGTAGATTCTGAACTCTTGCCATACTTGGCTGAACAGCCGACATCGCTTAAGCTTGGCATGTACCTACCAGGCAAGCATATTCCAGTGGTGAATAACCAGAGATTGATTGATGAACAGCCTGATTATGTCGTACTTCTAGCATGGCATTATGCCAAGCCGATCATGGCTCAATTGAAGGCGAGGGGATTGAAGTCAGATTTCGTCCTTCCACTTCCAGACTTTGAGATAGTGAAAAACGAAGACGTAGCATAATGAGAGTAGGAATCATCGGAAGCGGGTTCGGTCTCTACGGATTGTTGCCGGCCTTTAATTCTATATCCGGGGTGAAAGTCGTAGCTATTTGCGGTAAAAAATCTGAACGCTTGCTTACGTACTGTAAGAGTATAGGACTTACAAAAATGTATACGAACTGGGAAGAGATGCTAGCGAGTGAACAGTTAGATGCTGTAGCCATAGCTGTCGTCCCTTCCGCGCAATACAAGATAGCAAAAGCTGCTATTAAGAAAGGAATTCATATATTCGCAGAGAAACCACTCACCGCCAAGTATGAGGAGGCCAAAGAGCTACTTCTCCTTGCTAATAAAAAGAAAATCACGACGGTGGTGGACTTCATTTTTCCTGAGATTGAAGAATGGGGGCGCGCGAAGGAACTGCTTGATTCGAAAGTCTATGGTGAGCTCAAGCACATTTCTGTTGATTGGGATTTTTTGAGCTATGATATTAAAAATAAAATATCTTCATGGAAGACTAATGTGAAGGAAGGTGGTGGTGCGCTTTCTTTCTACGGTTCACATACGCTTTATTATTTAGAATATTTTGGAGGACCTATTAAAGATATGGCGAGCACTCTTACGCATTCCAAAGAAAGTAAGAATGGTGCTGAAACTGGGGTTGATATACTGGTAACATTTAAAAATAAAGTAACAGGCCGAGTCCATGTTTCTTGTAACACAGCGGGGCTCACACAACACAACATTATTTTTCAGTGCGAGAAGGGGACGCTTGTCCTAGAGAGTGTAACAGGTGTCACTGACAGTTTTAGCTTAACCGCTCTTACTGACGGTAAAGTAAAACGAATCCCTACTCAAAAAACAAAAACAAAAAAAGGTGAGGAAGAACGCGTGCGAGTGGTGAAGAAATTAGCCTCTAGATTTGTCGAAGGTGTCAAGAATAGTACACAAGTAACTCCTGCATTTAAACATGGTGTACGAGTGCAGCAGTTGATAGAGGAAATACGAAAAAGTACAATTTAATAAATCGATAGTAGCGTGCATGGGTTAATTGACGCATGTAGTTTTATATTGTAGTGTTGTTATCGAACCCGTCTGTGCCATTTCGTAGCAACAGGGGGATTAGGAAAGTGATACTGCCATGTTTCAAGGTTTGAAAGACAAGCATGTTCTTGTTACCGGTGGTGCCAAAGGCATTGGCCGGGCAGTTGTTAACCGATTCCTTATGGAAGGTTGCGCGGTTACTGTTGTTGACAATGACATCAAGGCACTTACTGTGGCCTACGAAGCGTCAGGGATGGTCATAAGGATCCCCTTGGACATTAGTGATGAAGGACAAGTTTGGGAGGACCTATCTTCTCGTCGTTTTGATATCTTGGTCAACAACGCCGCCATCACGTTCGGTGATGACTATGCTGCAATCATGGCTGTTAATTGTGATGGTACGAGGTATGTCACTGAAGCTGTCCTTGCAGGTATGAAAGAGCAAGGACATGGAAGTGTTGTCTTCATCACCTCTGTGCACACAGCGATGGCTTTTCAAGGGGACGCTTCTTATGATGGATCCAAGGGGTGGGCAGTCTCTTATATGCGTGCTCGTGCACTTGAACTGGCTCCACTTGGTATTCGCTTGAACGCCGTTGCTCCAGGTGCCATCAGAGACGCTGGCGGTCAGCGTGGACTATCCGATGAAGCTATGGAGCCATTTGCCAAAAGGATTCCGTGCAAGAGATACGGCACTCCGCGTGAAATTGCGAATGCTGTCGCATTCCTCGCTTCTGATGAAGCCAGCTATATCACCGGTGCAGAGCTTCGTGTTGATGGTGGGATGTCCATCAAAAATCCTTTCCAGGATTAAGTTTCCTGTGTCATAAGGTACCCCTTGAGCGACTTTGCTCGAGGGGTTTTTGTATAAATAATATATTTGACAGTAAGTCAATATTTGTGTTATAATAGAAAAAGCAGTTGGGTTCTTTGAATCTGTCTGCAATTTTGAAATTTGTTTAACCAACCAAGAAAGTGAGTTCACATGGAAATGCAATTGAAGGGTTTCGACGTAACTGACGACGGTCGCATGAAAGTTCTCTATGGCCCGCACGGCAATGAAGAACCTGGTTCGATTACTGTCAGGCTTATGCCCGAACGCAATGTTGGTCTGAATCCGGCCGAGAAGCTGTTGCTCGCACACCTCATCGCCAAGTCAGTGAACACGGATTTCCGTGGCACTGTCTGGCACGAGCAAGTGCAGAAGTTTCCGACTGTGCCCCTGGAACTCATGGTTCTTGATGCTAACCACCATGTGTTGCTGGCATATCGCGATGACCACGAATTCAAGGGCTGGCACCATCCCGGTTCGGTGTGGAACGATTGGGAAACCATTCCTGAACGTCGTGCCAAGCTGGTTGCAGGTGAAATCGTGAAGGACTGCGGTATCCAAATCAGTGAGCCGGTCCCGATCGGCTGGTGCGGGGTCTATCGTGGGCCTGGGCCGGACGAGAACCTGACACGCACTGCATGCTCGCTCCTCCACATTTCACACCTCGTCGGTGAGTTCAATCCGAAGGAAGGGTATGGGTTTTTTCCACTGGACGCCATTCCGGAAGACACTCTCGGGTGTCACAAGTACATGTTGCGGCGGTTGCAGCAACATCTCATTGACGGCAAGATGATTTGCGATTAATTCATCTCTGATTTCAGTGTTAAGAACGCCTGCAGAATTTATTCTGTCGGGCGTTTTATATTTGAAAGCAGGAATTATTGTATACTTAGGCCTACTATAATATGTTTAAAACTACAGAAACCAAGACTTCACTAAGTGTGGAAGAAAAAGAGCAACTCGCAAAGCTTTTGGAAAGAGCTGAGAGTACTGATATCAAGGGAGACATTTGGTATGAGATAGTAAAGAAGTTCATAACTGTTCCAGTTGAGCTTTGTGTCCTTGATCAGGAGAACAGGGTTTTCCTCGTCTACAGGAAAGATCAAGAATTTGATGGTTATCATATGCCAGGAACAGTTGTGAATGATTGGGAGACCGTGAATGAAGCTAGGATGAGGTTGGTGAAAGGGGAAGTAGTGAGAGATGCAGGATTCCAAGTCACTCCACCGGAATCTATCGGTTGGCTTGAAGTGAGACGGGGAGAAGGTCCGTATGAGAACAGGACTAGGAATGCCGTATCGCTCCTCCACATCGCACATCTGATAGGTGGATTCACTCCGAAAGAGGGATTAGGATTTTATCCGTTTGATGCTATACCAGAAAACACCCTTGGTTCACATAAATATCTGCTTCAATTCTTTAAAAGATATCTAGAAGATAAACGAATAATTCTCGGGAACTAATAGAGCTTACAGGCTTGGCCACCAGCTTGTGGAAGGGGTTGATAAACTCTATAATTGTTGTAGTATAAGAGTACAGGGTCAGTCATAGCACTTTGAGACACTCCTCTAAAGCCTATATAAAACAATAGTTTCCCAAAGTATTCACAATCTCATCTCAATGAAAGAATTTTACAAGAACAAAAGAATACTGGTCACAGGACACACTGGCTTTAAGGGTGCATGGCTCACGCAGATTCTTCTTAACTGGGGAGCAGAAGTTGTGGGTGTGTCACTTCGTCCAACTTCGACACCGAACGTGTTTGACGCTATAGGTCTTGAGACGAGGGTCACTAATTATTTTACTGATATCAATGACCTGGGTGCAATGAAGAAGATTTTCAATACGGAGAAACCGGAAATAGTATTTCATCTCGCAGCTCAGCCAATCGTGCGACGGAGCTATGATGATCCTATCGAGACGTTCTCTACGAACTGCATGGGTACGGCGAATATCTTGGAAGCGATGAGGGAGTCGAAGTCTGTGAGGTCGGCTGTCATCATCACGACAGACAAGGTGTATGAGAACAAGGAGTGGCATTATCCATACCGTGAAAGTGACCCACTTGGTGGCTACGACCCATACAGTGCGAGTAAGGCAGCAGCGGATATCATCACGAGCTCATATATCCAGTCATTCTTTAATCCAAAGGATTTTGGTACGAAGCATTCAACACTTGTAGCTATCGCACGCGCTGGGAATGTCATCGGTGGAGGGGACTGGGCTGACTATCGACTCATACCGGACGTCATCCGGTCCATATATCATGAAGGCACACATGTCGAAATCAGGAATCCGAATTCAATCAGGCCTTGGCAGCATGTGCTTGAACCGCTCTCAGGGTATCTCATGCTTGCAAAGCGTCTTTATGAAAAAGAAACCCACCTCTCCCAGGCGTGGAATTTCGGCCCGCATAATGATAGCTTCGTGAGTGTCGAAGGATTGCTCATCGAAGCTAAGAAAGCAATTCCAAAGTTCGTATATATCATCAAACCTGACACATCTCACAAGCATGAAGCAGGACTCCTTAAGTTAGATATCAATAAGACTGCACATCTCTTAGGGTGGAAGCCTAAAGTTAACTTTGAAGATACGCTCGCCCTCACCTTTGATTGGTACAAGAATTATTATGAAAAAGGGGAAGATGTAGTAGAATTTACTAATAAACAGATTAATACCTTTTTTAAATAACAAAAACTATGAAAGTCGTACTACTTGCCGGTGGATTGGGAACAAGATTAAACGAAGAGACTCATGTGAAGCCTAAGCCTATGGTTGAGATAGGTGGGAAGCCGATCCTGTGGCACATCATGAAGATTTATGGTGCGCACGGGTTCAATGAGTTCGTCATCTGTCTCGGGTATAAGAGTCACTACGTGAAAGAGTGGTTCAATGATTACTTCCTCCACAACAGCGACTTCACGATCGATCTTAAGGACAACACCATCACATACCATAAGACCGCGGACGAGAAGTGGAAGATTACTATGGTGGACACTGGGCATGCGACGATGACTGGAGGGAGACTTAAGCGCGTGAAGGAGTATATCGGAGATGAAACATTCATGATGACGTATGGGGATGGTGTAGCTAATATCGATGTGAAGAAGCTAGTGGATTTCCATAAGAAAAGTAAAAAATATGCAACTATCACCTCAGTCTTGCCGGAAGGAAGATTCGGTACGATATTCACTGATGAGAATTCCGCGGTGACTGCCTTCAGTGAGAAGACGGATAATAAGAATCGTGTAAACGGCGGATTCTTCGTGCTTGAGCCTGAGGTATTCAATTATCTTGACGGGGATGAAACGATTTTTGAAAAGACTCCGCTTGAGAAGTTGGCAAAGGATAACCAGCTACAAGCATATCATCATGAAGGTTTTTGGAAGCCGATGGATACGTTAAATGATAAGAACAAGCTTGAGGAGATGTGGAGTAAGGGGAATGCCCCGTGGAAGATTTGGGCAGAATAGTATCTTATATTCCTTTAGCATGATAACTCCTCCTAAAAAACTTTGCTCAGAATTGATCGTAGATTTCCTAGTTGCTAAAAAAATCGCACATGTCTTTGACTTAAGCGGGGGAATGATCGCCTTTCTTGAAGACGCAATCAGCAGGCGTCCTGGCATCGAGTGTGTGCCTATGCATCATGAGCAAGCGGCAGGATTCGCAGCTGAAGGGTATGCGAGAAAGAACAGGAACTTCGGTGTCGCTATCGCTACTTCCGGTCCTGGAGCAACAAACCTGATCACTGCAATCGGAAGCAGTTACTTCGACTCTATCCCGACCATGTTCATTGTCGGTCAGGTACACACGGACAACATCAAGAAGAACGAGCAAGTGAGGCAGGAGGGTTTCCAGGAAACTGATATCGTGAGTGTCGTCAAGACTCTCACCAAGCATGCGGTCCTCGCAAAGGATCCGGAGATGGTGGTCTATGAGCTCGAGAAAGCCTACTACATCATGAAGAACGGTCGCCAGGGTTCCGTGCTTGTCGATATCCCAATCAACATACAACGTACTTCAGTTGAAACAAGTACATTGCGGCATTTCTTTGGATCCAAGGAGCACAAGATGTTGGTGAAGAAGTATGCAACTTTCCATAAGCCGCTGGCAGCATCTAAGGTTAAGAAGTTAACTACGCTCCTTAAGAAATCAAAGGCACCACTTGTGGTTATCGGAAATGGTATCGCGCTTTCTAATACTTCAAAAGAGCTCGTGTATTTCATCAAGAAAAATAATCTTCCTGTCGTCACGTCTCTTCTTGGGCTTGATTCATTCCCGTCGAACGACAAGCATTTCGTAGGGTATATAGGTTCAAATGGAAATAGGGATGCTAACATCACATTTGCAAATGCTGATCTCATCATCGCACTTGGCACCCGGTTGGATATTCGTCAGACAGGTGATGCTAAGTTCTTCAACCCGACGGCCACTGTCGTCCATGTCGATATCGATAAAAGTTCTATCAACTATGCAATCAAGTCAGAATTATCATTCGAGGCAGACCTTGCTGCTTTCTTTTCCTCTACCAAGAATATAGAGACCGCCAAAAAAGCTCCGTGGTTTCATTTCATCTCATCAATCCAAACTACGTTCGCAAGGCCACAGCTCTATCCTCCTAAGACAGTTGATCCTAACACCTTCTTCCATGAGCTTTCACATGCGAGTAGGGAAGATTCAACTATCGTCGCTGATGTTGGGCAAAATCAGATGTGGTGTGCACAGTCTTGGAAATCAAAAAGGGCGCAACGCATACTTTTTTGTGGTGGTATGGGAGCGATGGGCTTCTCTCTTCCAGCTGCAATTGGTGCGTGGCACGCAAGCAAGGATTCAGATATCATTGTCACATGTGGTGACGGAGGACTTCAGATAAACATACAAGAATTGGAAACAGTTAGTCGGAACAATATTCCAATGAAGCTTTTCATTCTTAATAATAAGTCATTAGGTATGGTAAGAGAATTCCAAGACCTTTATTTCAATAAGAACCATCAATCAACCGTGAAAGGATATGGTTGTCCAGATTTGAAGAAGATAGCTAAGGCATATGACCTTGAGTATGTGCGCATGACGAATCTGTCGAAGGATGACCAAGTACTTAGGTCCATCATTGCTTCTGACAAACCAGTACTTATAGAAGTCGATGTAGATATCACCGCGCCGCTTCAACCAAAAGTAGTCTATGGGCACGCCCTTGATGACCAATCCCCATATCTTGATGAGAAGCAGAAAGAGTATCTGGAAAAATTAAAGTCCGTTCTTAAGATCTCATAGTCTATGAAAAAGATAGCCATTCTTGGTGCTACAGGGTATATCGGCCGTTCGCTTGTCATGCAGTTCGTAGTGGAAAAGACAAAAGAAGAACTTCATCTTTTTTCCCGTTCCAAGGCGGCTTTAGAAAATATGTTCAGCGATGTTCCTAAGAAAGGCATGTTTGAAATGCATGATCTCACTCTATTTGAGAAAGGCAAGTATGATGTGATCATCAATTGTACAGGGATAGTGGATTCGTTGATACTTAAGAAACACCCAGCATTAATTTTTAAAGTAACAGAGGATATGGATGAGCTGATTCTTGACTATCTTTCTAAGAAACCAAAGACACTCTGTATCAATATGAGCAGCGGAGCAGTC